>NZ_JBXGGR010000019.1:0-25785 GCF_056855035.1 Suttonella sp. | reverse complement strand
AAGTTAATTGGATAAATAATCCATAATAAACTGTATCTTATGCTCACGATTTAAGCCACGATGACATCGCAAAACATCCTTTAAACGCGCAATATGACTTTCTGCCAAATTGCTTATTTTTGGGATTGCCAACTCGGGATATTGCTCAAACGTAAACAGCAAAGGCAAGTTGCGTTTCAGGCTAAAATATGCACTGCGTAATCGCTTATGGGTGTAGTGTGATTTGCCCGTTTCAGCGTTATGGCTTCGCTCGTTAAGATAGGATTTATGCTGCTCAAACCACCTGTTTAAGGCTGCCTGAAACGTGGCAAAATCGCATTTTGTTAGCGTTAAAGCCAGCTCCCGAAGTTCGCAGGCTGCCTGCGATTTGGGTTTGCGGGTCAGGTAGCGTATAACTGTTTGGATTTGATGAAACTGGCACAATTGTACAGGATAATCTGCAAAAATTTGGGGCAAACCTTTGTAGCCATCACAGATAATACTCTGTATTGAAATGCCTTTATCAATGAGTTTTTGAACTTCTTGATGATACAACTGAACCGTTTCATGTTTCACAATACTGGCGGATAAAACTTGCTTGCTCATGCTGTCCAACAGCAACATCACACCAAACTCGCGCCCAAAATAGGTCGTATCTATAACGACATTCATGCTTTCATGAATAGCAAAATGATTTTGCTTTTTGACTTGATTTAAGCGGCGCAAAATGGTTTTGGTGCTGCAACCATATTGTTGTGCGAGCTGGGCTACGGTGCGTTTTTCATCGCGATACTGTCGCCACAATTCATCATTATTTAAGCGCGTTCCGCCATCAAATCGTTTGTTGCATTGTGTGCAAAAATAGCGTTGTTTGCCATTTCGTGAGCCGTATTTTTGAACGGATTTTGAGCGGCAAAAAGGGCATTTTTTGTATTCAAAGCCTTTGACCTTTCTAAAAGCCAGTCATCATAAGGCTTTTAGAGATTTTTACCACCCAAAATGTCCATTAACCCATATTTAAGTAATGTCGGATACAAGTATCCGACCTACCCGATTGAAAAATGATTAATTTTGCCATGAATCGACTATAATAAAGTGAGCGATGCTCAGGTATTGCAGAGGTTGCGGCAAGGCATTGCAAACTGTAATTCTCTGTTAATTCTCTGATTTTACAATTTTATTAAGCATCACTGCTTTGCAGTGGTGCTTATTTTTTGTTTTCTAACATATTCTCCGCGTGTTTGCGTGAGGTTTGGCTGTCGGCGGAGCCGAGCATGCGAGCGAGTTCGATAATGCGGGCGGCTTTGTCCAGCGCGATGACACGCGTTTGGGTGCTGTGTTCGTCGCTGGTTTTTTCGATGCGGAAGTGATGGGCGGCGTAGGCGGCGACTTGCGGCAGATGTGTGATGCACAATACTTGCCGCGTTTGGCTGAGTTTTGCTAATAGTCGTCCGACGGTGTCGGCGACTTCGCCGCCGATACCGGCATCGATTTCGTCGAAGATGAGGGTATGAGGGACGGCGTTGTCGTCTAGGCAGGCGACTTCTATGGCAAGGCTGATGCGCGAGAGTTCGCCGCCGCTGGCGACTTTTGCCAGCGATTGCAGTTGTTGTCCGGGGTTGGCGCAGAGTAGGAAATGAATGTCGTCAATGCCGTATGCGCTCGGTTTTTCGCTTGGGCTGATGTGGACGGAGAATTGGGCTTTTTCCATGCCGAGTTGGCGTATCCATTCTAGGGTTTGCGCCGCCATGTCTTGCGCGGCTTTGTGTCTGGCTTGGCTGAGTTTTTCTGCTGCTTGGCGGTAGGCTTTTTCCGCGGCTTGCAGGGCGGCGTTGCTGTTTTCGCCGCCTTCGCATTCGGCGCTGAGACGTTGGTGTTCTTCGGTGAGTTGCTGCCAGCGACTGCCGAGTTGTTCGGGTTCGATGCGGTGTTTGCGTGCGAGGCTGTGCAGGGCGCTCATGCGTTCGTCTAATTGGGCGAGTTGTTCGGGGTCGTGTTCGATTTTGCCGAGTTGGCGCGCCAGTGCGTCGGCGGCTTCATCGGCGTATATGGCGGCTTGGTTGAGGAGTTCCGCGCTTTCTTGGAAGTTGCCGTGCAGGGCGGCGAGTTGTTCGGCTTGTTGGGCGAGTTGGCGCAGCAGGGCGGCGGCGCTGTGTTCGTTTTCATAGAGGGCGTCGCTGAGTTGTCCGCCTTTGCTGAGGATTTCGTCTGCCGAGGCGAGGAGGGCATGCTGTTCCGCCAGTTCGCTGAATTCATTGTCTTGTGGCGCGGCTTGTTCAAATTCTTGTAGTTGATAAGCGCAGAGTTCTAGGCGTTCGTTCAGGCTGTTGCGGGCTTGCTGCCATGCCTGCCAAGCGGCTTCTTGCTGTTTCCATTCTTGGTAGCGTTGTTGTACGGTTTCGACCAACGGGTCGAGTTTGCCGAAGCGGTCGAGGCGGCGGCGTTGTTCGGCTTGGTGGAGTAGGGCTTGGTTGGCGTGTTGTCCGTGGATGTTGACGAGTTGTTCGCTAAGTTGTTTGAGCAGGGCAGCGGTAACGGGCTGGGCGTTGATGAAGCTTTTGCTGGCTTTTTCGCGAATGGTACGGCGGATGAGGGCGGCATGCGGTTCGTCTGCGTCCGCCAGTTCGTTGTCGGCAAGGTGTGCGGCAAGGTTGGCGGGGATTTGGCTGAAGGCGGCGTGGATGTCGGCTTTGTCGGCGCCGTGGCGGATCATGCCGGCATCGGCTCTGTGTCCGAGTAGGAGGGAGATGGCGTCTATGAGAATGGATTTGCCGGCGCCGGTTTCGCCGGAAAGGACGTTAAAGCCGCTTTTGAAATGGATTTCGCTGTGTTCGATGATGGCAAATTGGCGGATGGAGAGGGTATCTAGCATAGGTTTTTGCGGTAGGCAATGAATGGGGGCGGATTATATCATCTGTGATTGTGGTTGTTTTCGGGGTTCATGCCCCAGTTGAATTTTTGCCGCAGGCGGTGTTGGAATTGGTAGTCGGCGGGGTGGAGGACGTGGATATGACCGCCGTGGCGCGTGATGATGCGGTCTTGCGCGGTCAGTAGAAATTCTTCTTGTCCGTCAATGGTGAGTTGGATGTTGTGCGAGTCTTTGCCGGGCAGGATTTCGATTTCGCGGTCGCCGCTGAGTACGACCGGACGATGGGTCAGGGTGTGCGGGCAAATGGGGGCGACAATCATGGCATTGAGGCTGGGTTCGAGAATCGGACCGCCGGCGGAGAGGGCGTAGGCGGTGGAGCCGGTGGGGGTGGAGAGGATTAAGCCGTCGGCGTAGTAGTGGCAGAGGAATTGTCCGCTGGCATAGGCGTTGAGCTCGACCATGCGCGCCATGGTGCGTTTGTGGATGACGACTTCGTTTACGGCGACAAATTGGGCGCGGATAGTTTCGCCTGAGCGGATTTCGACCGATAGCAATTGCCGGCTTTCGCGGCAGTAATGTCCGTCTAGCACGGCGCTTAATTGGCTTTCCAATTCGGCGGCGGATAGGTCGGCGAGAAAACCCAGTCGTCCCGCATTGATGCCGATGAGCGGTATGCGTTTGCTTTGCAGGGCGCGTGCGGCATAGAGGAAGGTGCCGTCGCCGCCGACCACTATCGCCAAATCCAGCGCGTCTTGCCATTGTTTCATCGGGCGGCTGTGGGGGTGGTTTTTGAGGGTGTCGGGCATGGTGTTGCTGTCGAGCGTGTAGGCGATGCCGCGCATTTCCAATAGGGTAATCACACGGTTGATATTGGCTTCGCTGTGGTCGGCGCCGTATTTGCCGATAATGCCGATGGCGCTGAATTGGGTGGCGTTCATCAAAATTTCCTTACTGGTTGAAACCCCTCCCTTTAGGGAGGATAATCTTGTGGGAGAGGTGTAACCTCTTCCAATTCAGGGCAACACGTAGAGCGACGCTTTATGTGTCGCTCTGTGTGTTGAAACATAAAATGGTCGTTAAAAAATAAGGCGTAATTATATAGACAAACGGCGGTCTTATGTCAGCAATCCTTTGCCGATGAGTATGCCAAGCCAGCAGGCGGCGATACCGCCGAAGAGATGTGCAGCGAGATGCAGCAGGGCGTAGCTTTGGCTGTTGTGCGCGAGTTTGAGGAAATCGAGGATAAAGCTGGAATAGGTGGTAAAACCGCCAAGAAATCCGCTGATGAGGAATAAGCGCCAAGCGGGATTATCTAGGCGCAGCAGGCGTTCGGCGATAATGCCGATAAGCAGGCAGCCCAAGAGGTTGACGGCTAAAATCGCCGAATGGCTGTGCAGATGGAAGATTTTGCCGAATTGCGCGCTGAAGCCGACTCTGGCGCATGCGCCTAAGCCGCCGCCGATAAAGATAAGAATAAAATGTTGCATAAGAGGGATTTTTTGTTAATTTAGCCGCCCACTATAGTCGGAGAAGTGAAAAAGTAGTACAAGGCGGCGAGCCGCAGACAGTACAAGAGCGTACGGCAAGGCGAGCCAACGCTGTAATACTTTTTCAATTCTTTGACTATATAACGAAAAATCCGCGCTGCGGCGCATGTTTCAACACACAGAGCGACACATAAAGCGTCGCTCTACGTGTTGCCCTGAATTGGAAGAGGTTACACCTCTCCCACAAGATTATCCTCCCTAAAGGGAGGGGTTTCAACCAGTAAGAAAATTTTGATGAAGGAATTGCGATGTTTTATCTTGTGATTGCCTTGCTGATTTGGGCAAGTTCTTTTACGGCGGGCAAATATGCTTATCAGATGTTTGATCCCGCTTTGGTGGTGGAATTGCGCCTGCTGATTGCCGGTGCAATTGTTTTGCCATTTTTTCTAAAATATTACAATACGATAGATCCGAAGATTCGGCGCAAATTATGGGGATTATCTTTTTTGATCTTTCCTGTCGGGATTATGCTGCAATTTATCGGCTTGGCTTATACTTCCGCCAGCAGCGCGGTAACAATTATCGGCACAGAACCGATTTTGGTTTTATTGCTGGGCTTTGCCTTTTTCGCCAAACCGGTGGCGTGGTATGACGGGTTATTGAGTTTGCTTGCTTTTTTAGGCATCGGCTTATTGGTCTTAGGCTCGAAAACCGATGGGGCGGTCAATCTTTTCGGCTTGAGTTTGGTCTTTTTGGCGGGAGTGGGCTTTGCACTCAGTATCCATTTGGGACAATACCTTATGCGCCACATTACGCCGAAACTTTATACCGCCGCGATTTTAATTCAAGGCGCGATTTTGTGCCTGCCTCTCTGTTTGCTCTTTACCCGCTCTTGGCAGGTACATTTCTCGTGGACAGGTTTATTCGCCGTGATTTATTTAGGCGTATGTTGCAGCTGGCTGGCATATAAATGTTGGAATATCGGTCTGCAAAAAACGCCGGCGCATATTTCGGGTATGCTCATCGCCTTAGAACCGGTTTTCGGTGTGCTGATTGCCATGCTCTTATTAGGCGAGCGCATGACTTTGCTGACTGCCTTAGGCAGTGTATTAGTCATTGCTTCGGCGGCGGCTTCGACCTTAATTCCGATTCTGCGGCAAAAACCGCAAGCAGGAGAATAGAATGGAAATTTTCTTAGTCGGCGGTGCAGTGCGTGATGCCTTATTGGGCTTGCCGGTGCATGACCGCGATTATGTCGTGGTAGGCGCAAGTGTTGAAGCCATGCTGGCGGCAGGTTTTCGGCAAGTCGGGCGGGAATTTCCCGTGTTTTTACACCCCGACAGCGGTGAAGAATACGCATTGGCGCGCACCGAACGCAAAGCAGGGCGCGGACATCGCGGCTTTGCCTTTGCATTTAGTCCGAACGTCTCTTTGCAGGAAGATTTGCGCCGCCGCGATTTAACCGTTAATGCAATGGCGCAAGACAGCGCCGGCAACATCATCGACCCCTACGGCGGACAAGCCGACCTTGCCGCGCGACGCTTGCGCCATGTATCGGAAGCCTTTATCGAAGACCCGCTGCGCGTGCTGCGTCTACTGCGCTTTAAAGCGCAATTCGCCGAATTAGGTTTTGAAATTGCTGAAGAAACATGGAATCTATGCTGCCAAATGGCGCAGGCAGGCGAATTGGCGGAGCTGACCGCCGAACGCGTTTGGCAGGAAACCAAAAAAGCCCTGCAATCCGCCGCCCCACAGCGCTATTTTCAAGGTTTGGCGGATATGAACGCCATGAACGTACTGGCCGGCACGGCGATTGCTCATGATTGGAACAATGCAGCCGCCGCCTTAGCCGTCGCTGCTGCGCGGACATCGAATCCGGCAGCGCGTTTTGCCCTGTGGACGCAAGGCAATGCCGAGCTGATTGCCGCCTTGAAACAGCAATTACCGCTGCCGAAAATCTATAGCCAATGGCTGGAACGCCTGCAAAACATCGGTCATGATTTTGCCGCTTGGGAACAACTCGGGGGCGAAAAACGCCAGCAACTCTTAAAAGCCTGCGCCGCCTTGCGTGATAACGGTTTTCTGCGCGAATACCTGCAAGCGACAGGTATTGCCCAAACATTGCAAATCCGTATTATCGCGGCGCAAAGTGCGATGGTGCAAGGCGTCGATGCCAAACATCTTGCCGCGCAGGGCTTGGCAGGCGCGGCACTAGGCAAAGCCCTGCAAGCCGCGCAAATAGCAATCTTGGCGAAATATTGAAGTGCTGCGGTAAACAGGGTTTTATACATTTTTAGACATCATTTGTATAATTAGTCATACCATGTATAATTTTGACTAAAACCGCTAATGCATGGGCAATCTTATGAAAGACGCTTTATTTTTTCACCGCACAGACTATGCGCAAAAACTGCTGAACAGCCTTAAAGACGGCATCACCCATGCCGTAACATTATTTGCGCCGCGGCGCATGGGGAAAACGCAATTTTTATTGCGAGACATTGCGCCGCTGGCAGAGCAGCAAGGCTCTAATGTGTTTTATTTTTCCTTTATGGATAGCCATCATCCCATTAGCGATTTTCAGAGCGCTTTATATCAATTTGCCCAAAACATCCAAACAGGCAACAAAGCCAAAACCTTTTTAAGCGGCATCAGCAAAATTGATATTCTGGGCATTGGTCTTGAGCGTGAAATATAGTCGGAGAAGTGAAAAAGTAGTACAAGGCAGCGAGCCGCAGACAGTACAAGAGCGTACGGCAAGGCAAGCTAACCCCGTAATACTTTTTCAATTCTTCGACTATAGCATCAAATGAAGCGCCGCGTCTATCTGATATCATTGCTGTGATTGCAAGCGACAATCGACCAAGCCTGCTCTTGCTTGACGAAGTGCAAGAGTTAGCAAGACTGTCTGATGCAAAAGGACTTATTCGCAGTCTGCGCACGGGCTTGGATGTGCATCAGTATCAAATAAAAACCATCTTCACCGGCAGCAGCACCAAGGGCTTGCGCGCCATGTTTAATGATAACAAAGCACCGTTTTTTCATTTTGCCCATGCCTTAGATTTTCCCTTATTGGGACAGGAATTTACGGATTTTCTTGCAGAAATTTATTATGAAAGAACCGGTAACCCTATAAATACTGCCGCTTTATTCGAACTATTCCAAGGTCTGCATCATACGCCTATGTATTTAAGGGCAATTATCCAAGATATGATTATTAACCCCTCAGTAAGCCTTAGGGAATCGGCAGAAAAAAGAATGGCGCAACTGGGCGAACAAGACAGAGAAGCAGGGCAATGGCAGCAGATGAAAGCATTATAAAAAGCCATTATCCGTGATATAGCCAACGGCATTGAAGTGAATCTGTACAGTCAGGAAAATCGCCAAAAATACGCCGCTTTATTAGGCGTGGAGCATGTCGGTAACAGCAGCGTGCAAGGCGCAATCCGCCGCATGGAGCGGCACGACTGGATTAGCCGCGATGCCGGCGGTAAATGGATCGTAAACAATCCCTTATTGGCAACATGGATTAGAGAGAATAGTGCTTAGTGTGCCGATTGTGATAAAGATAATTTTGTAGCCCTCGTGCAAACAATAAACACAAAAAGTGTCAGCTAGAGTAGCTTGTCTGAATGTACGACAAAATATTGACATTTGATGATGGCTAATAGACTAATTGGACAGAGAAAACACGAAAAAAAATCTTTTGGAATGTTTTTTGCTAGACTATGTCAGTTGGCTAAGCTGCGGAAGTTTGCAGCATCCCCCAACTTTTAGCTCAGCGATTAATCGCTGAATCTTTCGAGTCAGGAGTTCGTCTCAAACTTAAGGAGTCACTATATGCAGCACACAAGCTTTGCACCGCTCAAACTCAGCGCAGCGGTTATGTTGGCGTGTTTGAGCTTTGCTGCTCAAGCGCAAACCGCTAATAAAGTCGAGAAGACCGATAAAGAGGTTCCCGTATCGCCCTTTGCTTTCTTAAGCTTGAATTTACAATCAAGCGAAAGTTCAAGCGGTAATTTTGGTATTCCACCGCGTTTAATGATTTTATTTGACGATTCGGGATCAATGGGTAACGTTATCCAAGGTCTGCATAAACAGTCTTTAGCTGCTAGATACACTTATAGTCGTGTTTATGATAAATATAATCGTATTTATAAGCATATACTTACTGTAGATCCTAGAGGAGCTAGTCATGTGAATCTTCAACAGAGTTGTATTACTAATAAGGATTATCCTAATGTGGATTATGCCGTATATACTAATGGAGGAAAAATAGCACTAGATAATAATCGTCGCGGTATAGTTCCTTCCGCTTGTTTTGCATGTAAAGATAATACCAAACCTGTTATTAATCTTGCAGCATGGAATCATGAATTGATAGATCCATCAACGGGAATAATTTTGCCAGAAAATAGCATTCAATGCGGAGGTGAAACTTATTATTCAGGTACTCGGTTGTTTGATCCTAATTCAAAAGCACTTCCGGTGTCGATGCCTACAAACGTAATTGTCAGTTCCTATTCACAAAGCGATCTTCCTGAAGAAAATACCAGAATGGGTGTTGCCCGTAAAGCATTAACTAATATCGTTGATAACTATAAAGATGAATTTTCTTGGGGTTTAATGACTTTATGGGGCTCTGAAAGAAAGTTGATACAAGGTTTGCCTAATAATTTAATACCTTATTGGTCTAGAGATGCAAATTCTGATACAAGAGTAAGTGAATTTACTAAAGCCGGTACTTCAAACGATTATATTGCATTTAAAGATAGAATTAAAAGATTGCGTCCTGTTGGAAATACTCCGACAACGACTCGTTATTTGCAAGCGGTAGATTATTTAATCAGTACAAAAGAATATATTTGTCAAAATGATTATGTCATTATTTTCTCGGATGGTGATTCTTTTGGAGAGAGGCATACTGATAAAGGGTTTCAAGCCTATCAACATCACAATTTTTATGGCAATTTGCCCTATAACTATCAGATCAACGGATCTGGTTCACAAAATGGTATCGCATTTTTTAGCCGCATTTTAGATGGTCGCTCAAGTGGGAAACTTGGCCAATCAGGCGATACCAAATCTTCGCGCTTTTCTTATTATTCATCATCAAATTCTTATATGAATGGACTTTTTGCTGGCAATGATAAGGATAATACCCAATGGGACGGCTTTGAACATAACGGAAAAATGTATTTTGACAAGCAGCCGATTAAAACTTTTTCGATTGCTTTCGGCGGCGGCACTTCTGCACAAGGTAATGCTTATTTAAGAGATGCTTCTAGTAATAATAAGGTATATAACGCGGCTAATGAAAGAGAGTTAAGCTCTGCTTTTGAAGAAATTCTGGGAGAGATTAATAAAGATAATGATGAACATAAGCCAAAATTTGAGACGGGATTTAGTGCATCTTCAGCAGCATTTGCTGGCGCTGGAGATCAAAAATTAGACCGTTTAGCAGCACAATTGACACTCAATCCTCAAACTTGGTCTAGTGAGTTTAAGTTTCTCAAGCTAGATAAGCAAGGTAAGCAAACGACAGAAAGCGCACCAGCAGACTATAGCACCAACCGCAAGGTGATTATTAGTTATGTGGATAGCAGTGGACAGCAGCGGACAGAAGATATGAACACAAACAGCGATTATTTATATTACTTATTTGGTTTTGATGCTTCTCAACGCAATGAATTTCGTTATGCATTTTTGCCTTGGTATTTACGCAGTGGCTCAACCGATGCCGACATTGAAAAAAATGCAAAATATTACCGTGATCGCGGAATACAAACTAAGGTGAAACAGTATCGCCAGCGTACGGCGAATGCCTATGATCCTGGACGTATGATGGCAGATGTGATGGGCGCACCTGTAGTGGCCTTGGGCTACTCAAAAGGACGACCAAAATATATGCTGACAGCGGCAAATGATGGCATGATGTATTTGTTTGAAAAAACAGATAATAATAACAGACCATATGCATTGCGGTTAAATTATCTGCCTGCCTCTATGCAAAGAGAAAGCACGGATTTCTCGGATACGGTTGCTAAGGCTAGTGTGGCACTTGCTGAAACTGGTTACGGCTCGACTTTAACCAGTGATAATATTTCTCAAGATTCAAAACCGCATTTGTTCTTAAACAGTGGTGGCATTCAATGGCGGCAGACCAGTGCGGATAAAAACGGCAATACCGCCACTTATATCGCTGGCGCCATGGGGCAAGGCGGTCGCGGTGCTTATGTGTTAGCGATTAGTGGTAAGGATCGTGGTGATGCTCAGGCGGTAGGTTTGGATAATCATGAGTCTAATTGGGCTAGAACAGTGCCTATGTGGGAAACTCAAAAAGGTGAGGAAAATAAATTAGGCTATACGGTCAGTACGCCGCAATTCGCTCAAGTTGCGACAAGATTAAATGGTGATGTTAAAGACAAAACCCAGGGTGTGCGTCAGCTGCTATTTTTAGCTAATGGCTATGATGCGCCTGCACAAGTTCTAACCGCACCCACGCTATATATCTATGATGCCTTAGGGCAAGATATGGCTAAGCAGGCGCCGACAGTCAAAATAGGCAATGCTGCTGGAAGCTTAGTGAAAGCCATCCCTGTTCAGGGCGGATTGAAAGGTCTTTCTACACCAACCTTAGTGGATATCGATGCCGATAACTTGGCAGATGTCGCTTATGCAGGAGATCAGGGCGGTAATCTGTATCGCTTTGACTTGCGTGGCGACGTAAATTCTTGGACGGCTCATAAAATTTATAATGGCAAGTCAAGCCAGCCTATTACCGCCGCTCCGGCCGTATATAAGGAAAGCAGTGATAGCTATATAGTGATCGTCGGTACCGGTTCGGATATTTATCAAAGCGATTTGGAAAATAAAGATCAGCAGGTGGTTTTGGGTATTCGCGATAATCTAACGGTTAAAGCTCCTAAAGCAACCGAGCAAAGCGAATTGGTAGAACAAAAGATTTTGGGTACTACGGGCACAAGCGGAACAGGGGGTGATAAAAAAACCTTACGCTATCTCACGCGCAAAATAGTTGCGGATGGTAGCCCCGGTTGGATGTTAACCTTAGGTTCTGATGGCGAACGAGTAGTTACGCAAGCAAGCGTGATTAACCGTACGGCGGTATTTACTTCGCGCGTTTATACAACGAAGAAATCTTCTTCTGGCCCAAATACCTCTTCTCAAAGTAATAATGCGTATAGTTGTAAGATTAATAAAACCAGTACAAAATCCGAGTCAACCGGTTGGTTATTTGCTGTTGATGTAAAAACAGGTAGTAATCCGCTAGAAAGCAGCGCTTATTTCAAAGAGTTGGGTGAGCAAAGTAAAACCTTTTTAAACGCTGACGAAAAAGAAGCAATTGATGGCGATGAAGCTTTAAAAGTTGCCGCTTTGCAAATTGATGGTTTATCTTCAGGCGCAACGCTTAACTCTTTCGAAGCATTAGCCCGAACTGTCAAAGCTGTAAACGCTAACGGTGCTTTCGGCTCAGGACAGGATTTGGCTATCGATGCTTCGCAAGGCAGAAACGATTGCGTAGAGTATGGGGATTACACAGTGGGAGTGGTTAGCTCAACGACAGGTTATGAGTCTACAGGTCTTGAAGTATTTAAATGCCCTACAGAAGGCGGACGTTTGATTCGAATCAATAGCCGACCAATTATTGAATAATGCTTCTTAAGCAAAAATACTTTGGCGGCAGTTTCTGCCGCCCAACTGAGGAAAACTATGAAAAAGAAAAATTTATTTTATTTTGCCGGTAAGCGGCAAAATGGTATGAGTTTATTAGAAGTTATTGTTTCTTTTCTTGTTGTGGGTTTAGGTTTGGGCTTGCTAGTGTCTATGCTAGGCGCAAGTAATCGCTATGGTGCTACCGCGGAATATCGCGCCAATGCTATGCGTGAAATTCAAACTATCGTAGACGCCATGAGAGCCAACCGCATGGGCTTAGCGGGCTATCAATTTGGTAGTGGGCAATGGGTGGCTAATAACTACTCATTATCCGTAGCCAAAAAAAATCCTGAAGTTAAATGCGCATCTGCTGAATGTACGCTTGAAGAAAAGCTGAAGCAAAGAGCAGAGTCGCAGGCCTTGACGCGAGCACAACGTGAAATGGCAACTTGGCTGAGAAATGTGAATACTTCTGTGCCGGCAGGTCAAGGTTCGATTCTTAGGCAGCCTGATGGTAGTTATATTGTCAGAGTGAGATGGCAAATCGGCGAAGAAAATCAGCGGCAAGATGATGAAACAAAAAATGAACTTGTTGAGTTAAGATTAGTGATTTAGGAGCGTAAAATGAAATTAAAACAAAAGAAACAGACCGGTGTCTCCTTGTTGGAACTAATGGTAGCGCTCACTATCGGCCTGATTTTGCTATTGGCTTTAAGCTCGGTTTATCTTACGGCAAATCGTTCAAATAAAACACGCAGTATGAATGAAATGCTTGATGAAACGGCAAGACAAGTTTTTGAGCGATTAACGGCAGATATTAATATGGCAGGTTATGTGGATGTGTTTGATAATCAAACAACCGCACAAAAATTAGTGGCGCCAAGTGATGAAAAAGTGCAAATAATGTACGGTCGCTTATCTGGAAAAGGCACTGTGAAAACGCCTTTCCAATCAATTTTTCGCGAGAGTGGTTTAGAAGGTACTGATAGAACTCTTACCCTACGTTATCAAGCCGCAGCAAGTGCTGTTCAAGGAAAGAAAAGCAGTTTACGTACTTATACAGATGCAACAAACGTAGATGCTGCTGTTCATGCAGGTACTGCTTTAAATTGCATTGGTAATAAGGTTCAAGCTGATGTTTTGAAAAATACGCCGATAGTCGTCAATACATACTCTTTTGCTGAAGCTGCCGACAATAATGGCACTTTTTCTTGCTTAGGAGAGCCGCTTGTAAGCGGAATCAGCGATTTGCAATTCAGATATTTAGTGACTGAAGGCGTTAGTGATACATCTGCTACTATGAGAGATAGTTATGCCGGCATGTATGTGACAAATACATTAAAAGCTAATGAAGTAGTGAGTTTCGAACGTCCTTTGGGTTGGGCGGGAGTTACGGCAGTAGAGGTATGTTTGGTCGTTGGTGCAGAGCCTTTAAGCGGTAATGTTCAAGGAAATTGGATGGAGTTGCAGCCGACAATACCAACTTGTGAATTTGATGCAAATGGTAATTTTGGTAATAAAGCAAGAATGGCAAATGATCGGAAGCTTTATCGTGCTTACGTTAAAATTATCAATATTCCTAATGCCTTATATTTTACAAATTAAAGGAGTAAAATATGAATTTAAAAACAAAAAAACAGGAACAGGGCATCGTATTATTAAGTTGCTTAATCTTTTTGTTATTGCTGCTAAGCCTGCTGCGTTTTACTTTAACCAGCGCCTCAATGGAGGAAATGAAAGCGGGGGCAGATTATGATCAGATGCGTGCATCAGAAGCCGCGGCAATTGCTATGCGTGATGCGGAATATGATATTAAACGCATGTCTAATCCAAGTAGTGGTAAAAGTGTTTCTTTGGAAGATGCCAATGAAACGGATGCAGGAAAGCAAATGGCATTAGCTATTGCTTATTGGTCTGACCCGAGCAAATTTGCTAATCGATCAGGTGTGTATGATGGCGATGCCGAGCAGGTTTGCGGTGATAAGCCTTCTTATACTTGCTTATTGGATTGGGGAGATACAGACGGTAAACCTGATTGTTCAAAATTAGTATGTTTTGGTAATCAGAGTAATTCAACAACCTTATCAAATGAACAGGGCGCTTATATTATCGAACGTTTTAAAGGTGATGGTGCCACTTTGGGTTTAAGTGACGCTCATGATAAGGATGCTATTGTGTTACGTGTGACGGCGGTTGGTTATAGCATGGCTGATGGGAATGCTGCGCGCAGCAAAGCCGTATTGCAAAATACTTATTTGCTGACAGGGGAGTAAATGTCATGAATAAAAAATCACAGGGATTTACGCTTTTAGAGTTAATTGTCACTATCGCTATTATCGGTATTTTAGCCGCAATAGCAGCACCAAGTTTTAGTCGCATGATGGCTAGAAATCAATTGCAAACGGCTGTCGGAGAATGGCGCACGGCGTTTTATTTAGCACAAAAAGAGGCAATCCGGCGTAAAACGCGAGTACAAATTTGCCCGAGTACTGATGGTGAAACATGTGTTTCTGATTCGAAAAATTATAAAGTCGGTTGGATTGTTTGGGATATAGATGCTAACGCTAATAATTTGATTCGGGATTTTCCGCCGACCTTAAAAGGAAATGATGAGAAAATTACGTTGAATTTTAATGCCGGAAGTGGCGTTAGCCTTATATTTTTAAATAATGGTCGGCTTGCTGGTGCTGGTAATTTTGTTGGTGCAAATTTTACAGCTGAGAATAAGAGATTTGATAATCTGCAAATTAAATTATGTATTAGCAGTGCGGGTCGCATTCGAAATGTTGAACAAAATTCTGATTGTAAACAGAGATAAATATGAATACACAGTTGAAAGATAGAAAAAATCGTGGTTTTACTTTAATCGAAATAATGATTGTTGTTGCCATCATTGGAATATTGGCTGCGATAGCGATACCAAGTTATCAACGCTATATTTTGCGTTCCCATCGTGTTGAAGCGCGTAATATGTTGCAAGATATTGCGCAAAAATTAGAGCAAAATTTCAGTGTGACACGAACTTATAATAAAACCTCTAATGGGGGAGCTATAGGTAATGATCAATTGTCTACTTGGGGTTTGCATCGTTCTCCAATGAACGGCACACAGCGTTATGCAATCACTTTTGAAGCAATTGATGCGACAAGTTTTAAAGTCCAAGCTCGGGCTGTGGGACCGCAGACTAATGATACAGAATGTAGCGTGTTTGCTTTAAGCAATACGGGCGCTAAAACAGCGAACGGTAAAAGTGCACGAGAGCCAGAGTCGATAAACTGTTGGAGTGGTTAATTAGCCTTAATCTTATAAATTTAGAAATATCGGATATATATTATCCGATATTTTTTTATGTTTGACATTTTGTATAGTTAATTCATGACAAAATTAATCATTTTTTAATCGGATAGGTCGGATACTTGTATCCGACATTATTTGAAATGCAGGTTTGTCGGATTCAAGAATCCGACTTACAAGGCTTGGTCTATAAAATTGCTTTATTCAATACTAAAGCGGTTATTTATTTTTTAAATAATTTTAATAGTAAGATGCGGCGTTGATTGGCTTTGGCGATGCTGATTTGCCATTGTTCGTCCAGTTCGAGGGTTTCGCCGTTATTGGGTAGTCTGCCGAATTGTTGGGCGATGTAGCCGCCGATGGTGTCGGCGGTGTCGTCAGGGAGTTTGGTATGGAAGCATTGGTTAAATTGTTCGATTTCCATAAGGGCTTTGACGTGATAGCTGCCGTCTGCCAGTTGGCGGTATTGGGCATCGGCGATTTCATCGTGTTCGTCGTCTATTTCGCCGACGATTTCTTCGATGACGTCTTCTATGGTGATGAGTCCTGAGGGGTTGCCGTATTCGTCGATGACGACTGCCATGTGATTGCGGTTGGTTTTGAATTCACGCAGCATGGCGTCTAGGGCTTTGCTTTCCGGCACGAGGGTGGCGGGGCGCAGTACGGAAAGGTAGTTTTGCTCTTGTTCGGGCTTTAAGAGCATAGGGAGAAGGTCTTTGCTGATGAGTATGCCTAATACTTGGTTGAATTCTTCGTTTACGACCGGGTAGCGGGAATGCCCTGATTCGATGATGACGGCGAAGACTTTTTCTAATGACCAGTTTTCTTGAATGAGCACCATTTGCCCTCTGGGAATCATGATGTCGCGCACTTGGGTGCTGCTTAGGTCTAAGAGGGCTTCCATCATGGTGGCTGTGTCGTCGCTGAATTGCGGATAGGCGCTGCGGTATTCTTGCAGCAGGGCTAGGAAGTGTTGGCGAGGGTTGCTCGGCTGGCTATGGTCGCTTAGTAGGGCTGAGAGTTTTTTTAGCCAGCCGTTTTTCGATTCGCTTTGTTCGTCGCTCATGTTTTGCAGTGGTTGTTGAGATGGGCTTATTGTACCTGTTCTTTTCCGGATTTGCGCATTTCTGCGTATAAGGCTTCTGCCATTTGGATGGTTTCTCTGTCCATTTTGCGTCTGGTGGAGGTGTAGCTTTTGGGTTTGCCGTTTTCCATGACGGGTTGTATGGTGGCGTGTACCCAGTAATAGCCGCCGTCTTTGCGCAGGTTTTTTAGGTGTCCTTCCCAAATTTTGCCTTGGCTGATGGTTTCCCATAGGTTTTTAAATACGCTGCGCGGCATGTCGGGGTGGCGGATGATGTTTTGGCTGCTGCCAATGAGTTCTTCTTTACTGTAACCGCTGGTAACAATAAATGCTTGGTTGACGTGGGTGATGAAGCCGTCTGCATTGGTGCGCGAGATGATGCTGATGTTGTCGCGCAGGATGTAGTGCTTAGGGCAGACGATGAGGTTGCGCGGTTCGGTGTTGTAGTAAGCAAAAGGGATGATTTTATGGTTTTCCTCTCTTGAAGGAAGGGGCATGGGAGGAAGATGTTGCATTATTTTTGCCTGAAGCGCTAAGGGGAACCAAGATGGTAATAAATAATCAAAATTAATGCCATGGCTTAATTTTTACCTTGTTTAGTGAGTGCTTGCTTGAAAGGAGGTTGTTTGAAGCGCTATTGCCGAACTGAATAAAAATTCATGTATGTTGTGGTCTTTGCGCTTGAAATCGCTGTCGACGCCCTAAGATAGGGTGTAGTATTTTTTAACTTTAAGGATTTAACAATGAACCAAAAATTTACGGCGAGATTTCAAGAAGCCCTAGGCGCCGCGCAATCTTTGGCGGTGGGCAGAGATCATAATTATATTGAGCCGGTGCATGTGTTATTAGCATTGCTCAATCAAGAAGGCGGCTCCAGCGCCAATATTCTGCGTCAGGCGGGCGTGAACGTGGCAGCTTTGCGCAGTGATTTAGAGCGGATTTTGGCGGATTTGCCGCGCATCAGCCAAGCCAACGGACAAGTGAACGTATCGCCCGAAACCGCGCGTCTGCTGAATTTATGCGATAAACAGGCGCAGCAAAACGGCGATGAATATTTGTCTTCCGAGTTGTTTTTGCTTGCCGCTTTGGAAGAAAAAGCGGCGGTGGGCAAGGCATTGAAAGCGCAGGGCGCGAATAAGGCGGCATTGGAAAAGGTCATTCGCGAGTTGCGCGGCAATGCGCCGGTAACTGATGAAAACGCCGAAGATAAACGCGAGGCGCTGAAAAAATATACGCTGGACGTTACGCAACGCGCTTTGGACGGCAAGATTGACCCTGTGATTGGGCGCGATGAAGAAATCCGCCGCACAATGCAGATTTTGCAACGCCGCAGCAAAAATAATCCTGTATTAATCGGCGAGCCGGGCGTGGGAAAAACCGCGATTGTCGAGGGTTTGGCGCAGCGGATTGTCAATAATGAAGTGCCGGAGAGTTTGAAAGGCAAACGTCTGTTGTCGTTGGATTTGGCAGCTTTGCTGGCAGGCACGAAATATCGCGGCGAATTTGAAGAGCGTTTGAAAGCCGTCTTGACGGATATCGGCAAATCCGAGGGCAAAATCATTTTGTTTATTGATGAAATTCATACCATGGTCGGGGCGGGTAAAACCGAAGGCTCAATGGATGCCGGCAATATGCTTAAGCCTGCCTTAGCACGCGGCGAATTGCACTGCATCGGCGCAACCACGCTGGACGAATACCGCCAATATATGGAAAAAGATGCGGCATTGGAGCGGCGTTTTCAGAAAGTGCAGGTCGATGAACCGACAGTAGAAGATACGATTGCGATTTTGCGCGGTTTGCAGGAACGCTATGAAGTCCATCACGGCATTCAGATTACCGACCCTGCTTTGGTGGCGGCGGCTCAGTTGTCGCACCGCTATATCAGCGGACGCAAATTGCCCGATAAAGCCATTGATTTGATTGACGAAGCGGCGGCGCAAATCCGTATGGAATTAGACAGCAAGCCGGAAATCATGGATAAAATCGACCGCCGTCTGATTCAGCTGAAAATGGAGCGACTGGCTTTGGAAAAAGAAAGCGATGCGGCTTCTAAAAAACGTCTGCAAGATTTGGAAAACGAAATCAGTGCGCAGGAAAAAGAATATGCCGATTTGGAAGAAGTCTGGAAAGCGGAAAAATCGCAAATTCACGGCACGGCAGGCATTAAAGAGCAAATGGATAAATTGCGCGTCGAGCTGGAAGCGGCGAAACGAAAAGGCGATTTTGCGCGAATGAGCGAAATCCAATACGGACAACTGCCCGAATTGGAAAAACAATTGCACATTGCGGAAAATGCCGAACAAGAACAGCGTCATCAACTGGTACGCAGCAAAGTCGGCAGCGAAGAAATCGCGCATATCGTCTCGCGTTGGACGGGCATTCCCGTCAGCAAAATGATGGAAAGCGAGCGTGAAAAATTGCTGCATTTGGAAGCAGTACTCAATCAACGCGTGGTCGGGCAGAAAACGGCGGTGGAAGCGGTGGCAAATGCCATTCGCCGCAACCGCGCAGGACTTTCCGACCCTAACCGCCCGATTGGTTCTTTCCTCTTCCTTGGTCCAACAGGGGTGGGTAAAACCGAACTCAGCCGCACCTTGGCGCAATTTATGTTCGACAGCGAAGACAATATCGTGCGCATCGACATGAGTGAATTTATGGAAAAACACAGCGTGGCGCGGCTGATCGGTGCGCCTCCTGGCTATGTGGGCTATGACCAAGGCGGCTATCTGACCGAAGCCGTGCGCCGCAAACCTTACAGCGTGGTGCTGTTTGACGAAATCGAAAAAGCGCATGGCGACGTCTTTAACATCTTGCTGCAAGTGCTCGATGACGGACGCTTGACCGACGGACAGGGGCGCACAGTCGATTTCCGCAATACCGTCATCATCATGACCTCAAACCTCGGCTCGGATTTGATTCAAGCCATGGGTGATAAAAGCTATGAGGAAATGAAAAATGCGGTGATGGAAGTGGTGGCAATGCATTTCCGCCCCGAATTTATCAACCGCATTGACGAAACCGTCGTTTTCCACGGCTTGGGCAAAACGCATATGGGCGCGATTGCCAATATCCAATTGGCACGCCTACAAAAACGCTTGGCAGAACGCGATTTGCAATTGGACATCAGCGCCGATGCCTTGGCGTATTTGGTCGATGCCGGCTATGATCCGACCTTCGGCGCAAGACCGCTGAAACGCGCCATTCAAACCCTGATTGAAAATCCGCTGGCTTCCGCCATCTTAAGCGGCAAATACCCTTCAGGCACGCGCATCAAAGCGGACTATCAGCCCGAAAGCGGGATTGTGTTTCATTAAACCTTAGCGATAAAACGCTAGATTTTATGGTCAATTCATGGGAAATTAATCATTTTTCAAACGGGTAGGTCGGATACTTGTATCCGATCTAATTCTCTATAAATTAGTATCTTAGCTTATTTATATAGTCAAGGAATTCAAAAAAAGTTACAATTTAAACACATCTCGCCGTACTCTCTGCGCTACCTGTTAGCAGCATTACTGTACCACTTTTTCATTTCTTTGACTATATCCAACACAATTTGTCATGATAAGTGTGCTTTCAGACATAAACGCCTAAGCTAAGGTTAAAAATATAGTCAAAGATTTCAAAAAGAGTTACAGTTTTGATTCATTTTGCTGTACTCTCTATAACGCTCGCAGCTTGATATTTTGTGTCACTTTTTCAGTTCTTCGACTATATAATGTTCGTATTTGCCATGAATTTACTATACATATCAAGCCTAAGCGCCTGAGGGTGTTTAGGCTTTTTTATATAGTTCATTCATAATAAAGGCGAATGCTTGAAATGAGACTTGCTCTATTGTTTAAAGCGATAGGCAGGTGATGCCGGTTCAAGGCACCGGAACATAGCCTGTTTTTTCAATCAATTCTTTGCCTTGCGGCGATTGTATCCATTGAATCAATTGCTGCGTTTCCCGACTTTCATTGCCTAGGGTAACCGCATAGAAATCATAGGTAAAGGGATAACTTTTATTGCGGATGTTTTCATGGTTGGGGGCAATATTGTTGATGCTGAGGCGTTTGATTTGTTTTTCCTGCACCAGTTGCGAAGAATAGAGCAGGAAAGAAAAGCCTATCGCATTGGGGAAATTGCGGTAATCCGCAACTTGGCTGATGATGCCGCCCATGCCGGCGGGGACGTCTTCCCGCGGCGCTTTTATAAGCGCGATGTCGCCCATGATTCTTTGCAGGGCGGTTTGCGAGCCGGAGTTTTCCGGACGTTGGAAGGCGCGGATGGCTTCTTTATTGCCGCCGACTTCCTGCCAATTTTTGATGTTGCCGGCATAAATTTGTTGAATTTGCGCGATGCTCAGATTGTTCACGGGATTGCTTTGATGCACGAAGAAGACAAAGGCTTCTTGCCCGATGGGATATAGCTGAAATTGCAGTCCTTTGCTGTCGGCAAGGGCTTGATGGCTTTTAGATGGCGCAGGAACGAAGATGATATCGACTTCGCCGTCTAGCAGGCGTTGATAGGCGGTGCCGGTTTTGCTGGATTGGATTAGGCGGTTCAGCTCTCCGTATTCCTTTGCCAATTGCGGCGGATAGACGGTCTGCACAATGGCGGCATAGAGGGGATAGAGGGCGGTGGAGCCGTCAAGCACGGGCAGATTGTCTTTGAGTTGCAGATCGGCAGGGTGTTCAAGAATCGCCAGTTTGTCGGAATAGAAAGGTTGGTATTCGCGTAGTTCGAGTTCTTTTACAGCGGCGACGGCGTGATAGCGTGCATTACGCCATTCTTTTATGGCGACATAAGTTATGCTGAGACCAAGGATACAGGCACATAGCGTGGCAATCCCTTTGATGAGTCTGCGATCTTCGGCATTGAGGCTGAAGAGTATCCACAAACTGATATACAAGGCGATGAGGCTTATCGGCATTATGAAGCTAAATAAATTGTTATAGCCTATAAATATCAGCAAAATGAATAATAAAAAGCAGGCGATAACTAAGGCTATTAAGCCCAGCCCTAAAAGGATATGCCAAATTCTGTGATGGATTTTCATATGTTTTCCTGCGGATTTAATGCCCTTAAGTTGCGCTTATCTGCCAGTCAATCGGAGTTTTGCCTTGGGCTTGCAGATAGTCGTTAGCAAGGCGGAAGTGGTTGCAGCCGAAGAAGGCGCCGCGGGCAAGCGGCGAGGGGTGGGCGGCGGTGAGAATGCAATGTTTGTCGGCATCAATCAAGGCAGCTTTGCTTTTGGCGAAATTGCCCCAGAGCATGAAGACAAGTCCGCTATGTGCTTGGTTTAAGGTGCGGATGATGTCGTCGCTAAATTCCAGCCAGCCGATTTGACTGTGGCTGGCGGCTTGTCCCGCAAGGACGGTGAGTGAGGCATTGAGCAGCAGTACGCCTTGCTGCGCCCAGTATTGCAGGTCGCCATGCGCGGGAATGCGGTAGTCTGGGTATTCCATTTGCAGTTCTTTGTAGATGTTTTTGAGCGATGCTGGCACGGCGATACCTCGTGGCACGGAAAAGGACAGCCCCATTGCTTGTCCTGCGCCGTGGTAGGGGTCTTGCCCAAGAATGACGATTTTCACTTGCTCGAAGGGCGTTTGCTCAAAGGCATTGAAGATGAGGCGGTTGGGCGGATAGACGGTTTTGCCCTGCGTTTTGGCATCGAGCAGGGCTTGTTTGATGCGCTGAAAATAGGGGCGGCTGAAGCAGGGATAGAGGGCTTGTTTCCAAGAGGCTTCGATACGGACGTTTTCTGGATTGATGTGCATGTTTGTGTACGGATAAGTTGAGATGGTAGGTAATGCGCCAAGATTAACAAAAAACTATCTTTTTTTGCTAGCTTTTCGGTATGATGACGACACTTTTTAACAGGAGAATGTGATGAAAAAAGTATTTGTCCCTTTATTGATTGCCGCTTTAGTCAGCGGTTGCGTCAGCAATATGACGGATCATCAGCGTGCGGCGATCGGCGGCGCAATCGGCGCGCTTGCCGGCGGTGTGGCGGGTCATCAGATTAATCATGACAAGGGTCGTTATGTCGGCGCGGTGGTCGGTGCTTTGGCGGGTGCGGCGATTGGCAATTATATGGATCAGCAGCAGCGTCAGTTGCAGCAGCAAGTGCAAGGCACGGGCGTGAACGTAACGCGTGTGGATGAAGGTACTTTGCAGCTCAATATTCCCGGCGATGTGCTGTTTGCGACCAATCAGTATCAAATCCAGCCGAATTTCTATCAAACGCTGAACAGTGTGGCGCAAACCATGAATCAGTATCCGCAAACCGTGGTGCATGTGTACGGCTACACGGACGATGTGGGCGATGCCAATTACAATCAGGGTTTGTCTGAGCGTCGTGCCAATTCGGCGGCGCAATATTTGGCAAGCCAAGGCGTGAATCCGCAGCGTATTGTGGTGCGCGGCTACGGCGAAAGCTATCCGCGCGCGTCGAATGCGAATGAGGCTGGTCGTCAGCAAAACCGCCGCGTGGAGATTTTCATTAAGGCGATTTCCGAGCATAATCCGCAGGCGGCGTATCAAACGGTTTATTAAGCCGAGTGTGATGTGTTTAAGGCTTTGCAGTGATGCAAAGCCTTTTTTATTGTCTCGGTTTTTTGGCTTTCCCCAAAGCCTATCCGTGACAGGCTTTGGGGAGGTTGAGGTTTATGATTTTACGATCATCAGTTCCAAATAAGAGGCGTGTTCTCCGCCGCAGAATACTTCGTTTTTTGCGATGCGGGTAGAGGTTGCCATGCCTTCGGGTTCACCGGTTTGCGGATTGACGTCAAAATGCGGGAAGTTGCTGCTGGCGATATCCAGACGCAATTTATGCCCTTTTTTGAAGACGTTGCAGCTTTGGAAGGGTTCAATCGTAATTTCGGCGATTTCGTCGGGCTTGAGCATTTCGGCTTTTTCCCAGCTTTTGCGATAGCGGCAGCGGAAAATGCCGTCGGTAATGTTCATCGCAAAACCTTGCGGATAATCTTCGTTCGGCGGATAGACATCGATCAATTTGGCGGTAAAGTCCGTATCCGGCGCATCGCTGCGGATGAATAATTTGATTTTTACATCGCCTGCCAAGATGAGATCTTCTGCCAAAGGTTCGGTTTCAAATACCAAAATGTCCTCGCGGTCGCCGATTGGGGAGTTGTCGCCGCTGGTGCCGAAAAAGTCCGGACGCTGCACTTGATCGAATGCGCCGCCTACCATTACGGGTTTGCCTGAAGTGATGGCGCCGCCGATTGTCGGTACGGGGTTTTTCGGATCGCTGATGTAATCAAGCGTTTGCTCATTTTTTTCGGCTGTCTGCGCTAAGGTTTTTTTGCTGCTTAAATAGAAGCGCTGCATTTCGCTGTTCGGCAGAGGATAGGTGTCGGCGAATTTCCAAAAACCGCCGTGCTGCATTCTGCCTTCGGCGTCTTTGCGCCCTGAACCGCCGCCCATGACGAAGAAGCTGACAGGCGCGGTTTTGCTGGGGGCTTTCAAGCCGAATTGGGTGGCGAACCAATCAAGGCGGTATTCCAGCCAACCTGTGGCAAGGTTGCCGTCAAAAGGAGATTTGTCGCCGAAATCCACATCGCCGCTATGTTTGACGTTGCGGTCGCCATGCAGCCAAGAGCCCATAATCAAATGCGATTTGGCTTTGCGCGGGGATTTGGCGAAGGCCAGATAATTGGCTAAGGTGGTCGGCACATAGGCATCGTACCAGCTGGACATGAACAGCACGGGGATGTCGGGCAAGCTGTCGTAGAAGCCTTCGGCGTATAAGCCGACCTGCTTCCAATAATCGGAGAATTCGCCCATTGTCCACAGTTTGAATAAATAGTCTTCGTATTCGGGATGATGACGCACCGGAGATTCGCCGGGTTTCCACGGCATTTTCTTAAACCATTCGGTGATGTCTTCGGCTTCCAGCGCTTTTTTGATGTCGGGGTTTTGGATGGCGAGCGGAGAAGCCAGCGCATTGCGGTATGCCCAAGTCGCCTGTTTCAATTCAAAAGCGCCGCCTTGGCGGATGCCGCATTGATAGGCATTGTGGAAGCCGCCGGAGTCCAGCACCATCGTTACCAGCCCTTTGGGTTTCAAGCAGGCGGCTGCCATTTGGGTGTGCGCGGCATAGGACAGACCCATGCTGCCGATGCGTCCGTCGCACCAAGGTTGCTGGAGAATCCATTCGTAAGTATCGAAGCCGTCTTCGCCTTCGCGGGTGTATTTGATGAATTCGCCGCCCGAGTTATAGCGTCCGCGGCAATCCTGATAAATCACGGCAATGCCTAATTTGGTGAAATGACCGGCCAGTTCGGCGCGCTGGATTTTGCTGCCGTCCAAGCGGAGTTCCGAGCGGGAGAGTTTGGTTTTGCCATAAGGCGTGCGCTCGATAACGACGGGGAATTTGTCTCCGGCCAGGGGCAGATAGATATCGGTAGCGAGTTCTACGCCGTCGCGGGTTTTGACCATGACATCAGACATTAAGCGGTAGGGAAGGTCTTCTGCTTGCTCTTTTTTGCCTTCCGCATTCGCGTTTAGCGCGATAAGGGTACTGCCTGTTACGCCCATTTTTAAGAGATGTCTTCTTGTGAAAGTCATACATTTTTCCTTGTGTAAAAATGATAAAAATCATATCTGTAAACAGATATGTGCTAGTAATCCACACCCGACTAATAATAGGCAAAGCGCTGTGATTGGTCAAATTTATTCTTATGGCATTGTTTTATTGAGTAATGGCTTCGGGGTAACGGCGGAAATAGCGGTAAGTGGCGGCGGTGGCAAGTCCTATGGCGGTAAAAATCAGCCAAGGCAGGGCACGGATATCGTGCTGAATACCCAAATCATAGAGCCAGCCGCCCATGAAATTGCCTATGCCGCCGCCCAAGCCCAGTCCGAAGCTGGCAAAGCCGCTGTACAGCCCCAAGGCTTTGGGATTGGCGAGATGGGCGACCAAAATGTCGATCATCGGGCGGCTGACGAGATAGCCGAAGGTATAGACCGCAATCCACAGCAGAAAGAGGTAGAAATTCGCCGCGCTGCCGATTAGTCCTGTGCCGAGGGTCATGACAATCGTGCCGGCAATGAAGAGTTGATGGCTTTTGAAATGGCGTTGCAGACGGCGGACAAGGAAGTATTGCGCCAAGAAAATCAGCACCGCGCTGAAAGTGTAGAAAATACTCACGCCGGCTTTATTGCCCAGCAATTCCACGGCAATCAGGGCAAAGCTGATGTTGATTTGCAGCGCCACAAACCAGTAGCCGCAGAGCAGAAGAATGAAATGTATAACCAACAAACCTTGAAAAAATACCAATCATCCCCATATCTCCATCACCATTCACTAATCACTACTTCAAATGGCTTATTCACTAGAAATCAGACAAAAAGCCTTGGCTTATTATGACAAATGCAAGAACATTGAC
>NZ_JBXGGR010000006.1:0-10364 GCF_056855035.1 Suttonella sp. | reverse complement strand
TTTGGGTATAAATAAGTGGTATAAAACAGCTCGCATTCCGATTAAAGCCAGTAAGAAAAAGCCATTAACTGAACAGGATAAGGCAATTAACCGCGAACTTTCATCATGTAGAATAAAGGTTGAAAACGTACTTGCTAAGATGAAAGTTTTTAAAATTCTTGCTTGTCGTTACCGTAATCATTGTAAACGCTTGGGGCTACGGCTTAATTTGATTGTTGCTATTGTGAATTTGGAGGCGGGATTTTAAGTTTCGCAGGAAGTCTAAAGTAAGATAGGAAAGTTCTTGCCCTCACGTTTTTATATAGTTTCTTCAGATTAAAATGAGACAATAAATATTTTCAACATATTGAAAATATTTCAATATGTTGTTTTAAGGCGTATCATTTTAATCTGAAGAGACTATACACACCGCATTACTTTATTTCAGACTGTTTGAAATAAAATATTTCACATTAAAACATAGCATTAGTTTGTATTTAAACTGTATAGGCAAGGATTTACCTACCCTAGGCTATTGGAAAGTATCGCAACTCTTCATATCGCCGCTTTGCAAACCGCGGGCAAACCACTGCATCCGCTGCTCGGCGCTGCCATGAGTAAAATTCTCGGGATTAATGCTGCGTCCTGCCGATGCCATAATGCGATCATCGCCAATCGCAGAAGCCGCCTGCAAACCATGCTCCAAATCCGCGCGGCTCGCATTGATGCGGTATTTGCTCAAATTCGCTGCCCAAACTCCTGCATAACAATCCGCCTGCAATTCCAGCGCCACCGAAATCGCATTCGCCCGCGCCTTATTACCCGCTTGGCTCATTGCCTTATGCGCCTGCGACAATACGCCGGTCAAATGGGAAATATGATGCCCGAATTCATGTGCAATCACATAAGCAAGGGCAAAATTGCCCACCACCTCGCTATTCCTGCTCGCGCCCATGCGCCGCATGTCTTGAATGAAATTCAAGTCAATATAAATCCCCTGATCCGCCGGACAATAAAAAGGCCCCGTCATGCTGCTTGCCGTGCCGCAAGCGCTTTGCGTCTGATTGCTGAATAAGACCACAAAGTCGGCGCGCAAAAATTCAAGCCGTAGCGCTTAAACTGCTGCTGCCAATGATCTTGATTTGCCCTCAGCACCACACGCACAAATTCCGCCTGCTCTTGGCTTTTGGCATCTGCGGGCGCTGCCTGCTGCTGATACTGCTGAGTGCCGCCCGTGCCCTGCACAAAGCCGAGCCTCGTGTTCAAATCCACCCCGAAAAACAAACCGATTAAGACAATCACAATACCGCCCAAGCCAATGCCGCCTGCTTTCATGCCCGCGCCGCGTCGGTCTTGCACATTACTGCTACGTCTGCCGCCTTTCCAATCCATCATCAATCCTTATTGCGTTTGAAAACCGCCAGTCTAGCAGAAGCCTTTTTTAGGCGCTTAAGATTTTGAAGAAGAATAAAAAAGCTCAGATAAAAGAAACATCAGAGCATCAATAAATTTAGCATCACAGAAAAATTTTTTAGTCATTTTTTGATAAGACCTTCTCAGCAAATAAGATAAAATTATTTATTTTTTTAATAGATTACATACAAAAAACACCTGGCTTAATTTCGTTGTAGAAGCACTCTTAAGTGCAAAAATATGGTTTGGTATTTCCATGCCTTAACGGTGTATATAGATGATTGATTGCTCTAAGTCTATATCGCATAAGATAAAAATAATAAGATTGAATTTCATTAGACTTTTGTTTTAAAATCCGTTCCTCATTTCCAAACCATTAAAGGATTGCCATGTTTCGCCCTTCTTTATTGACCGCCGCTGTGTGCGCAGCACTCTATACACCTGCTTTTGCTCAACAAGTCGATACTGCCGCTACTGCCATCGAGCTGAATCCGATTACCGTCAGTTCTTCGCGGGAAAACTCGCCTCTGAACAAATTGGCCAATAATATTACGGTGCTCAACGACAAAACGCTGGCGAATCATCTGGCATTAAGCGTGGAAGATGCTTTGGAAAGCGTACCGGGGGTATCTTTTGACGGACAGGGGCGCTACGGTTTAAGCGATGTGACGATTCGCGGCGTGAGCGGCAACCGCGTCAAACTCTTGGTTGACGGTCAGGAAATCGCCAATTATTTCAGCTTCGGGCCTTTCCAAACCGCCGGTCGCCAATATTTGGATTTGAATAATATGAAGCAGGTGGAAATCATCAAAGGTCCGGCTTCTTCTTTGCACGGTTCTGATGCCGTGGGCGGCGTAGTAAGTTTTGTAAGCAAAACTCCGGATGATTATCTGCAAGCGGACAAACATTTCGGCGGCAGCATCGGGGCAAGCTATCACGGCGACAGCAATACTTTCGCCCAAGAAGCAACCTTGGCTTTTGCCTTATCGCCGCAATGGGACGGCTTGGTGAGTCTAGGTTTTTCGCAAGGACATGAACGCGAGAATCATCATGGCAATGATGCCATCGGCGCCAGCCGCAGCAGCCCGAATCCTGAAGACAATAAAAGCCGCAATATTCAGGGGCAATTGCGCTTTAAACCTAATGAAAACCATACCTTAAGCCTCAAAGTCTCGGATTACCGCTTTGAGCATGACAGTAATCTCCTGAAAGATACGGGCAATCCTGTCAATATGGCGACGCTTAATCCGTATAACTACAACAGCAATCGCGCAGAAGACGAACAAAAACGCCAATCGCTGGCTTTGCGCCATGATTTTACGATTCATCAGGCATGGGCGGATAGCGGACATTGGCAGATTTTCGCCCAAAAACAAGCATCACAGCAAAACAGTATTATGAACGGCAGAAATGCACGCAATATTTTAGGCGACCGTTTCCGTCAATCCGATTATGAAGTCAAAGAAATCGGCGGCGAACTGCAATTGCATAAACATATTGCAGGCAATGTCGCCCAAGATTGGGTGTACGGCATGAATATCAATCGGAAAGACGTTTCGATGCTGCGTTACGGCTACGACAAATTCGGCGCAACAAATACCATTACGCATGATAAAAACGCGCCTGACAGCGAGATTAGCCAAATCGGCGTCTTTGCCCAAAACCGCCTGAGTTTCGGCGACAGCGGCTTTTCTTTAATCCCCGGCATCCGCTACGACTATTACCGCCTCAAAACCAAGCCCGATGCGATTTTCTGGAATAGCGCGGGCAGCGATTTCCAGCTGAAAGAATTTAGCGAAGGAGAATTTTCCTTCCGCTTAGGTGCTTTATACGATATTAACGAGCAACACAGCCTTTATGCTAACTATGCCGAGGGCTTTCGCGTGCCCAGTTTCAAAGAAACCAATCTTGGCTTTGAAAACAGAGCCAGAGGCTATTCCTACGTTGCCAATCCTTCTTTACAACCTGAAAAAAGCCGCGGTATCGAGCTGGGCTGGCGCAGCGACAACGGCATTTTCCATCATGATTTAAGCCTGTTTTACAACCGCTATAAAAACTTCATCAAAACCGAGCATTCCATCGGCAGAAATCCTGCAACCGGCTTGGGCGAATTTACCAGCATCAATCTGCCCAGCACGGAAATTTACGGTGCCGAGCTTGCCGCGGGGCTGGATTTCGGCGCCATCAACGAAGCTTTAAACGGACTGTCCGCCCAATTGGCGCTGGCTTATGCCAAAGGCAAAGACCGTCAAAGCGGCGAAGCGCTGGCGAATATCGAACCACTTTCCGGTTATCTCGGTCTGCAATACGATGCACCTAGCAACATCTGGGGCGTAACAGGTAAATGGCATTTCGCCAGCGCGAAAAAAAGCAAAGATTTGCCAAGCAGCGGCTATCTGCCCACAGGCGGCTATGGCGTCTTTGACCTCACAGGCTACTACCGCCCGATTCCGGACCTGACTGTCCGCGCCGGCGTCTTCAATGCCTTTGACAAAGCCTACATTCCTTGGAGCGATGCCAAAACCTTGAGCAACAGCCTCGATCAGCAAATTTACTCCGCCCCCGGTCGCTGGTTCGGCGCATCGATTCGCTATGATTTCTAAAGAAAACCATTATTATCTGAACCCAATGGCAAAAAGTTTCGGCTTTTTGCCATGATTTATCATAAACAACTTAGAAATAATCTCATTTTGACGTTAAGAGACTATACATCTCCAATTAGCAAAGAAACAAGCAAGAACAAATAAACGAAATGATTTCACGAAGAACCCCACATCCCCTTTGCGGCGCTGAGACAATGCAAAATTTTTCGGGAATCAGCATGCCATGTTTGAGCATAGCGAGTCTGGCACGCGCCGAAAAATTCAAATTGGCGAAGGCAGTTTGCAGAGCAAATCGCCGCAACGGGGTTGCTTTTTTTTGGTTACTTTTTTTGGTAAGGCAAAAAAAGTAACGCCCAGCGCAGCGTCAAAAATTTACAAAGAAAGAAGCTAAGCTTAATGAAATGATGGGATTTTTAAGTTACTTAATTATATTTTGGAGAATCTCATGAGAACCTTAATATTTCCCTTATTGGCGGCAGCCGTTTTTGCCGCCCAAGCCGAGGCGCCGCAGCGCGTCGTCTCCACCGCCGGCAATGCTTCGGAAGTGGTCGCCTTATTGGGCAAAGCCGATGTATTGCTCGGCGTGGATACCACTTCCATGCGTCCGCGCGATGTCATGGAAGACAAGCCCAAAATCGGCTATCGCCGCCAATTATCCGCCGAGGGCATCTTATCTTTGCAACCGGATTTAATTCTGATGGCGCCCGATGCCGGTCCACCGGCGGTAGCCGAGCAAATCAAAGCCAGCGGCGTGCCCCTCTTAGCCCTGAAAGACGAGCAAAGCCTTGAAGGGATTCGCACAGATATTGCCCTGATTGCCGAAGCCTTAGACGCCCAAGCCGCCGGCGAAAAATTGATTGCCGAGATTCTTGCCGATGAAACAGCGCTTGCCGCCATTGCCGCACAATATGCGGGAAACAGCGCATTGGTGCTTATCGACACCGGCACGCAAGGCGTATTCGGGCAAGGTCGCAACAGCGCAGGCGCGCATCTTTTAGAGATTTTGCAGCTGGAAAACCGCTTTGATGCTGAGGGCAACAAACCTTTGGCAAACGAAGCATTAGCCGCCTCCGATGCCGATGTGATTTTCCTTGCCAGCCGCGAAGGGGCGCGCAAATCCATCACGATTGAGCCGCTTGCCGCCGAGCATCCGCAATATGCCCTACTCAGCAACACGGCGGCAGGGCGCAAAGGCTGCGTATTTTCGGTCAATATCTTAGAGGCGCTGGGCTTTAGCGCTTATACTGCCCGCTATGCCGCCGCGATGTTGAAAACCGCTGCGCCCTGTTTACGCACCACCGATGCCACACATTAAAGGATAATCCTATGAACGATCGTTTTTTTACCCATAGCCCGCAGGCGCAAGCCAAAACCGCGCAAGACATCAAACGCGCGCCCGAAGACCGCTACACCACGCTTAAAGCCATGCAGGATTTGCGCAATATCTGGTTTTCGCAATTTGCCGGCACCCTTTCCACCATTTACCGCGACGAACTGCCGCTGGCGGGCTATCCTGCCGCCTCAGTCGTGCCTTATGTTTTAGACGATGCCTACCGCCCTGTGGTACTCATCGGGCATATCGCCGAGCATACGCAAAACGCCCTGCACAATCCCAAAGCCTGTCTGTTTATGCGCGAACATCGTCCGCACGGCGACGTGCAAACCCAGTGGCGTTTAAGCGCCATCGGCGATTTGCTGCCCGTGCCTGAAGCGGAAATCCCCGCCATTAGCGCGCGCTATTTCGCCCACTATCCGCAGGCGCAGGATTACGAAGCCACGCACCATTTCAGCTTCTTCCGTCTGCACAGCAAAAAATTCCGCATCATCATGGGATTCGGCGACATCCGCTGGGTCAGCGCCGACGCACCTTTTACTCATCAAGCCCTGGCGCTCGACATTTGCGAACGCATCATCACGCATATGAACGAAGACCATCACGATGCCATGCGCGGCTATCTCCGCCATCTGCCTGATGCGCCGCAAAATATTCCCGACGATGCGCAGGTGCTGATGACGGCGGTCAATCCTTACGGCTGCACCCTCAAATACGTCGACGGACTGTATTTCCAGCCCTTTGAGCAGCCTGCCGCCGATGCCAATGCCGTGCGCGATGCGCTGGTTGCCTTGGCACAAGCGCAACGCGGCTAAGCCGAAAAGCAAAATCATGCGGTATTTGCCGCATGATGTTTCGCCATGCCGCCGCTTATCCTCGCCAGCGTTTTTGCCCTTGCCGCCTTTTTGCACGGCGCGGCGGGCATCGGTTTTCCCCTCGTTTTGACCGCCATACTCAGCCTGTCCCTCAGTATGAAAGAGACGGTGGTACTCAGCGCCCTGCCGATTCTGCTCGTCAATCTCATCAGCATGTTCAGCGGCGGCGCGCTGCTCCCCATAGTGCGCTGCTATGCGCCGCTGGCAGCGGCAGCCACGCTGGGCAGTTTCGCCGGCGTCAAATTACTGCTGATTTTGCCTTCCGCATGGCTGCAATGCCTGCTCTCGCTGCTGATTGCGATCTACATCCTCTGCGCGCGGCGCAACATCGTCTTGGCAATGCCGAATACGCTGTCATTTACCCTTGCCTACGGCTTGTTTGCCGGCATCATCGGCGGCGCGACCAATGCCATGTCCTCGGTATTGATGATGTATCTGCTCGCCGTCAGTCAGGATAAAAACAAAATCGCGCAGGCGGCAAATCTCTGTTTCGGACTGGCGAAAATCGTGCAAATCGCCCTCTTATGGCACGAGATTATCGCGCTGCCGCATATCGCCGCGACCCTGCTTCTGCCCACCCTCGCCGCCATTGCCGCCCTGCTCTGCGGCATCCGCCTGCGCAAACGCATGCCCTTTGCCCTGTTCCGCCGCTTAAGCCTAGGCATACTTGCCCTTCTCGCCCTGATGATGTTCGGCAAAAGCCTAGCGCATTTACTATGAGAAAACGCCGTGAAATTCCTCTTTAGCCTGCTTGCTTTATTATTGATCAGCCTTGTGATTTGCGCCCATATCGGCGCCAGCCGACTGCCGCTTGAGGCATGGTGGTGCAGCGAGGCTTCCTGCCAAAGCGCCGCCTATATCCTCTGGCAAATCCGCCTGCCGCGACTCTTGGCGGCCGTCTTCATCGGCGCCGCCCTAGCCATTAGCGGCGCGACCATGCAGGGACTGTTCCGCAATCCCTTAGTCGAGCCCGGCATTATCGGCGTCTCCTCCGGCGCAGGACTGGCGGCAGCATTGTATTTGGTCATCCTTCAACCATTAATATCCAAATCCCTGATGCTGTACGCCTTGCCGATCGCCGCTTTTGTCGGCGGCTGGGCGGTGACCTTTCTGCTCTATCAATTCTCGCGCCGCCAAGGACAATTGCATATCGCCATCATGCTGCTCATCGGCATCGCCATTGCCGCCTTCACGGGCGCCATGACCGGCATTTTGGTCTATATCGCCGACGACAACCAATTGCGCAGCTTCACATTTTGGAGCATGGGCTCGCTGGCGGGCATTAACTGGTCGATGGTCGCGCTGCTCGCTGCCGCCCTCGCCTTTTCCGCGCCCCTGATTTGGCGCGAACACCGCGCACTTAACGCTTTCACGCTCGGCGAAGCCGATGCCGAACACATCGGCTTTGCCGTCAAACATATCAAACGCCGCCTCGTCTTCCATGTCGCCCTGCTGACCGCCTGCAGCGTCGCCTGCGTCGGCGCAATCGGCTTTATCGGCTTAGTCGTTCCGCATCTGATGCGCCTTGCCGGCGGCGGCAATCATCGCTACCTGCTGCCGAGCAGCCTGCTGGGCGGCGCTATCTTATTAGTGATTGCCGACACCCTCGCCCGCAGCCTCGCCGCGCCTGCGGAAATTCCGGTCGGCATCTTCACCGCCTTATTCGGCGCGCCCTTCCTCGCGCTCATGGTCTGGAAAAGCGGAAAACGCCTATGAACACTATCCTGACACTTCACCATCTCCGCATCACACAGGGCAAACGCGAAGTGCTCTGCGTGCCGCAGCTACATATTGCACAAGGACAATTAACCGCCATCATCGGGCCGAACGGTGCCGGCAAAAGCACCCTGCTCAATGCCCTAAGCGGCAACCACAGCCACAGCGCCGCGCAGATTTTTCATCAAGAACACAGCCTCGCCCAATTCGGCGGACTGGCGCTGGCGCAAAAACGCGCCATGCTCAGCCAACACAGCAGCATCGCCTTTCCGCTCTCGGTTGCTGAACTGGTGCGCTTAGGACGCGAACCCTACCGCACACAGGCGGCGCAGCAACAAGACCAAGCCGTCTGCGACTGGGCAATGAACGCCATGTCGCTCAATACATTGCGAGACCGCAGCAGCGCCGAACTCTCAGGCGGCGAACAGCACCGCGCCCATATTGCGCGCGTCCTCGCACAACTGCTGCCCACCCTCGATGCCGATTTAAGCGACAAATGGCTGCTTTTGGACGAACCCACCAACCATCTCGACATTCATCATCAATATCAACTTTTTGCCCTCTTGCAGCAACTGAAAACACGCGGCTTGAGCATCATCGCCATTCTGCACGACCCCGCTTTGGCGATAAACCAAGCCGACCGCATTGTGATGCTCAAAGAAGGACAAATCTTCGGCGAATGCCCTGCCGACGAACTGGCGCGCAGCCAAGCGCTGGATGCGCTTTACGGCATGCAGATGCGCTGCCGCTACTGCGACAGCACGCAGCAATACTATCTCGCCCCGCAATTATCCGCATAAACAGAAACAAAACAGAGCACTAGAAAAACATTAAAAAATTCTATCCATTTTGTTATAGTTTTCCGCCACCACTTTTCAGGAGGAAAACAAATGGAACAGAAACCTCAGCGCGATTGGCTGCAAAAAATCGAATATATCGGCAACAAACTACCCGATATTACGATCCTCTTTGTCTATGCTCTCGCTATTTGCTGGCTCTTATCATGGGCCTTGTCCTATATTGATTTCGACTACATCAATCCGTCAATCAAGAAAAACTCGTCGTTAAAAGCCTTTTCCAACCGGTGGAAATCGTGAATTTCCTGACCGTGCTGACCAAAAACTTCATCAACTTCCCGCCACTGGGCATTACGATTGTCGCCACCTTGGGCATCGGTCTTGCCGAAGCCAGCGGCTTTGTGAACGTCGGCTTGAGCCGCGCCTTGGCGGTCATTCCGAAAAAAGCGGTTACGCCGGCGATTATCACCGTATCGGTTGCCGCGCATATCGTCTCCGATTCCGCCTATGTGATTCTGATGCCGGTCGCCGCTTTGGTCTTCTACAGCGTCGGCAAACATCCGCTTTCGGGCATCGCCGCTTCCTTCGCCGGTTTGGCAGGCGGCTTTTCCGCCAGCTTTACGCCCTCGATTATCGACCCCATCATGCAGAGCTTCACGCAAAACGCCGCACGTATCATCGAGCCCAGCTATGAAGTCAATGTACTGTGCAACTACTTCTTGAGCTTCGCCAGCACCTTCTTCGTCATCGGCGTCTGCTGGTGGATTACCGAAAAAATCATCGACCCGCGCCTGAAACGCAGCATGCCGCTGGACAATGACATCGACCCGCACAATACCCAAATCACGCCGCCGAGCGCGCAAGACATCAAAGCCTTCCGCTGCGCCTCGCTGACCCTCGGCATCATGCTGCTCGGCTTATTCTTCGCCGCCCTGCCGGAAAAATCGCTGCTGCGCGCCCCCGACGGTTCTTTGACCAGCCCGAAAGCGCCTATCATGCAAATGATTGTGCCGCTGCTGCTGATTTTATTCGCCGTCCCCTCATTGGTACATGGCATCATCGCCGGCACCTTCGCCGATAAGCGTAGCATCACCAAATCCATGGAAAAAATCACTTACAGCCTCGTGCCGTTCATCGTGTTTTCCTTCTTCTGCGCGCAATTTCTCTACTCATTCAACCATTCCGGCATCGGCACCCTCATCGCCTTATCCGGCGCGGAATTTTTAAAATCCCTGCAAATGCCCGCCGGCATTACCATTTTCGGCGTCTTAGTGCTAACCCTGCTGCTGAACATCATCATCACTTCCGCGACCTCGAAATGGGCGATTTTATAGTCGGAGAAGTGGAAAAGTAGTACAAGGCGGCGAGCCGCAGACAGTACAAATAACCTGAGTTCGGGATAAGCTCCCTCTATTTAGCAGCCGCCAAAGCATTCTTCCCAAACATCTGCGGCTTATACGCAAACAAGCAATATGCCGTTAATCCAGAAATCAGATTCGACAAAAATCCCTTCTCTGAACGATGGCGAGTATGTTCAATTTGGCATAGATTCTTTAACTGATCAAAAATCGTTTCAACAACACATCTTTGTTTTAACAACCTTTTTTGTTCAGGACTTTGGGGCGGGGATTTCATATTCTTTTTCTTG
>NZ_JBXGGR010000074.1:0-7570 GCF_056855035.1 Suttonella sp. | reverse complement strand
AAACATCGGCAACAACGGATAAGCAGGACGACCGCCGTGGTCGCGCAAATCAGCCACTTTTTTACTGGCAAGTGTGTGTTCAATGGCTTGCCAATCGAGCAGTTGGGTGATTTTAAGCAAGGGGAAACGGTCAGCGTATTGATTGAGCAGGGTTTGGGCGGAGTGGTAGAAGAAGCTGCTCATGGAAAAATCCTCTCAATTCTGGGTTGGGGAGAAATTAGAGGATTTTTTGGGGTTTTGCAAAGGTTTCAACCTGCAAGTGCCTGCTCTTGCTCGGCAGCAATCAGCGGCATCAGAGAAGCCGATAATGATTCATCACAAAGACAAGACTTAAATATTAGGCTCTCTATCATGTAAACCGATATGTAAAAATTCTGTCCGCTTCCCTGATAGTCAAACAATATCGTCGAAGCATTAAGGCATTGGCTCGCCGTACGCGCTGTACTGCTGCCGCTCGCCGCCTTATACTAATTTCCATCTCTCCGACGATCGCTGGCAATTCTGCGAAAATTTCAGTTTAGGCAATAAAAAACCACTGCATTGCAGTGGTTTAGTAATCTGGCGCGCCCGGAAGGATTCGAACCTCCGACCGCCTGGTTCGTAGCCAGGTACTCTATCCAGCTGAGCTACGGGCGCGTTTTGAAGGCGCGCATTATGCAGAACTTGCCGATGCCTGTCAAGCAATTTTCTTGCACAGCCGTTTTTGCCCAGAGGCGGCTAAACCGCTTGCGCCGCAAACATCAAATACAACAAGTATTTTACTCTTTGCGGCGAAGGCGGTTTGGATATGCCGCTTAAACAATCGAGAAATGCTCGTATTGCGGGCTGTTAATCGGATTACTCAAAGTGGCAAAATGAATCGCATCTGTGATGCCCTTGCCGTCGCTATCGTAAGCCAGTTTTCCGCTTGTTTTATCGTATTGAATATAATCTTCAAATTCCGACTGCGTGATATTCGCCAATGCGGTAAAAATCAGCTTGGATAATTCGATGCGGTCTTCATCGGGATTGAAATCCTCGATGATATCGACCTTGCCGTTTAATGCCGTTTGGAAAACAAAGGTATCCGCGCCGTTGCCGCCGACCAAGACATCCGCCTCCAAACCACCGATTAAGCGGTCATTACCGTCCATACCCTCCAAACGCGCGCCGACATTATTGGCAATGAGGATATTATCCAATTCATTGCCGATAGCGGATTTAGCCCTCGTGCCGATGAGCGTCAGGTTCTCCACATGCTCCGGCAGGCGGTAATCAATCAGACTTAAGACGCTATCCTTGCCCTCATCCGCCAATTCAATCACTTCGTCGCCGGCATCATCGACCACATAGGTATCGTTGCCGCCCTCGCCGCGCATGATATCCGCGCCCTCGCCGCCGTCGATATAATCATTACCCAAGCCGCCTTTAATCGTATCCCTGCCTTTGCCGCCGTAGATATTGTTATCGGCTTTATTGCCGGTCAGAGTATCGTCGTGCGCCGAGCCGATGAGGTTTTCAATTTGCGTACCGAAGCCGATAAAGGCTTGGTTTTCGGTATAACTGTTGAAAGAAGCCAAGGCATTATTGTTGGCAACCGCAGCATCGTCCGCCAAATCAAAGAATTCGCGCAGGGTATAGCTTTCTTTGTCCTTAATGGTCAGGGTTTTGGCAATGGCGCCGCGATAGCTCCAAGAACCCGGGGTTAAATTCACGTTCACCGCCATCTCTTCATTCGAAGCGTCGAAGGTATCCACGCCCGCGCCGTCCCAGATATAGACGCCCGCATCAGAGCTATGCACATTGTATGTGCCGAAGGTATAGACATCATCGCCGGCACGCGCATTCGGATTCACGCCGTAGCGGTACTGCAGTCCGGCAAGCTGATAAATGCGCAAATCATTCTTCACTAAATCATAATTGTAAGAATAAGACATATAGGAAAATTCGCCGTGATCCTCCAAACTGCCCGCGCCGACACCGTACTTTTCTTTCATCTTGGCAAAATCATTGAGATGCCCGAAAGTATGACTCATGGTCAAGGAATGTCCGACTTCGTGCAGTCCAAAATAAGCCACTGCGCCGTCAAATTTGCTCATCGGCTTATTCCAGAACACCCAACCGCCGTTAACCGCCCAAGCGGTCGCACTTGAATTCTGCTGCGCCATGCTCACATTGATGCCCGAGCCATCCAGAATATAACTACTGCTTTCTACAAATTCGACGTTCAAATAGCTGCTGAGCATCGCAAAGGATTCGCGCATAATCGCTTGATTGGTCGGCGAGAGCTGCTCATACGTGCCGGCAATCGACAAATTACCGTGCTTGACGCCGTAAGTCGTCTCATCTTCCGCCGTGACGAAATAATAGTAAATCTTATGTCTCTGCTCATTGCCGCCGACGGCGATTTTCGTATTGTAGCCGTTGCTGCCGCTCACACCTTGTGCATTGATAAAATAAGGGAAATTATAATCGGGCGCGGTGTGGTCTAATTTACGCTCCGCCTGCTTAATATCCCCATGCTTAGCCACAAAATCGCCGCTCAAGGTCTTAAAGCCGAGATAGGTTTCCGTGTCTTGCACGCTGATGGCATTGCCGGCGCGGTCATCGCTGTGCAAGGTGGCGGTCAGCGATTTCTCATCATTCTGCGCCAAGACATCGCGCGCCACTTCAAGGCTGAAGGAATGATCCGCCTGCACAGTGGTTTTAAAATGCTTATCGCCGATTTGTACCTCAACCGTATCGCCGACACTCGCCCCTGTCGTTTGACCACTAATCTGAGTATTGTCCAGCAAGGCTTTGGCATTAAAGGTTTGCACGCCGTTCGCATCGGTGCGGATAAAAGCGCTGTTAAAATTGATGCTTTCATAATCAACGCTTTCCACCGTCACTTTTCTGGCGGAATGGACGCCTTTATTGTCGACCAATTCAAAGGCTTTCTTATAATTTTCATCCGCCGAATTTGCCGCACGGTTAAATTCCACGCTGATGGCTTTGCCGTCTAGGGCTTTCAAATCGTCGGCGGAAAGATTAAATGTGAAAGTTTTGCCGCTATGATCCAAGCCGATTTTGTAGCTTTTATCGCCCGCCTTAATCACTAATTCGCGCACAAACATAGCGTTTTTGCCTTGGGCGTAAATGCCTGAATACGTAATTTCGCCATTCATGCGCAACATTTGCGCGCCCGTGCTGGAAAAGTTTTCCCCAATCTTTGTCACATCGATGGATGCCGCCGCATCAGGCGCAACGGCATAAACTTTTGCCGCCGATGCCTGCGCGCTGCCGCTGCGTGCCTGCGCAACAATGCGGTAGTCTTGATTATTCAGCAAATCCTGCGTTGGCACGTCCAGACTGAATTTGCCGCCCTGCACGTTCGCTTCAAAGGATTGCTGGTTAATCAATAAGGTAACCTTGCTTACACTACCAGCATCCGCACTTGAAACCGTGCCGGAGATTTTCGTCGTCGCCGCCTGCGCTTCGCTGACATTAAGCAGATTATCCGGCGTGATATTATCCAGCTGAATGTGAAGGTTTTCGCTCACGACCCGATAAGCCGCTTGGCTTTGTACGGTCTGGCTGTTGCCCGCCGCATCATGGCTTTCAATACCGGCGCTTACCGTCAAATCAGGATTGCCCGCCAAGACATTCGCCGCCACTTCAAGGCTGAATGTACCGCCGTCTTTGATATCAACTTGATGCGTGTCTTGATGAATCCGAATGCTAACCTTATCGCTAGGCTGGAATTCTCCCGACACCTGCCCTGTCAACAGCACCATATTTGTGCTGTCGGCAGAGACATCGCCAATCGTCTGCAATTGCAATTGCGTTTTCGGCGGGGTCAAATCCACCGCATAATCTAGGCTGTCGGCGGCTTCGGCAAGATTGCCGTTCACACCGAGCGCCTTTGCATAGACTTTCAGCGTTTGCTCGCCGTGGCGGCTTGCCAAAGGATTATTGGCATTATCGGCAGCATTAAGCATCAATTGCCAGCTTTGGCGGCTTTCATCCACCACCGCCTGATAGCGCTGACCGTGAATCTCCACGCTGACTTGCACCGTGCCGGCACGCACCGCCGCACTGTCATAGCTCAGGCTGCCGCTGATTAAGAAATTCCCGCCTGCCTGCGCAATATTAATCGCATTACCGCCGTTGATATTTTCTGTGCTTAAGTCTAAGGAGGGCGGGCTTAATTCAATCGCAAAACTTTGACTGTTGGACGTCTTGCTCAAACTATTGCCCACATTATCGGAACGCGTAGCTTCCACGCTTAAGGTATTTACGCCCGCGGCAGCGGCTTTTTCCAATTCCGCAAAAGGCACATAGAATAAAGCGCCTAATTTCCGCTCGAGACCGACAATTGCATCGGCGGCGCTGTAAGTCTTGCCGTTCAGGCTTAATGTGGCTGTTCCGATATCGCCGTTTGCCACATTGCTATACAGCGCTGTAATTTCCACCATGCCTTGTTTTTGATGGCTTTGATTTAAATAGCCCTCAATGCCGATGCTTTGCAAAGTAATGTCGAACTTCGGCAGGCTGGCTTTCCAGTTAAGATTGTAAATGCTTTGTTCCGCCGCCACATGGATGCCGTCGCCGTAATCGGCGCTATAGTCCGCCGTAAAGCGCGATTGACGGCTGCCGTTAGCACTGCCATAAGTATTGGCTTGATGAAATACCGAAGCGGCTGTGGCTTGAAAACTGAAACTCAAATCCGCTTGAATCACAGCTTCATGGTCTTGGGTTTTATTGCCTGCAAGGGTCTGCTTAATCCGCAGCATTTGCCCCGCCACACCGTTTTCAACGACGCCGCTAATACTTACCGTCTTATCGCCGCTGAAATTAGACAAATTCAAACGCTGATCGCTGCCGATATAGCCCTGCAATTCCGTTTGGCTGATGCCCAATATCTCTGCGATTTCTTGCGCATTAAGCAGGTTATCGCCGCTAATCGCATTAAAGCGAATGACCGGTTTGGTATTACTGTCGATGACGGCGAATGTCTGCGTCTGCGTATAAGAAGCCTCGTTTAAGGCCGCATCTTTGACCGCAACCTCAACCCCGATTTCCGCCTTGCTTAAGGCCGTGAGTTTATTGGCGGTAAGATTGAACGACCAGCTGCGACTTGCCGCATCCACCTGAGCCGCCATGGCTTCTTCGCCGACCTTAACGCGCACCGCAACGCTGTTCCAATCCACATCATTATCTACACTCAACTGCCCCTTAATCGCCACCTCGCCGGCGGCTTCGAGCGAATTAATCACATTATCTTCGGCAATCACAATGCTGGTAACAGGCTGGGACAGCTCCGTATCGATGGCATAGGTTTTTTCCTTGCTAATCGCCTCATTATTTTTCAGCACCGCCTTAATCGTCGGCACGGCATTATTCGTCAACAAATCCGCGCCATTGACATCCAGACTGAAATTGCCCTTCTCATCAACCTTCGCCACGCCCTCCAGCGTCTTCCAACCGCCCGAACAAGCCTCGCAGGCGCAAAGGAACACCAGCTCGTCGCCGGTTTCGCCCAGTACTACATTGCCCGAGAGAGTAACCGTACCTTTGCTTTCCGCATCATTCAAGACATTATCTGCGGTCACATGATCGACATTAATCACTTTGCCGTCGGAAAAATCGATTTGATATTGATGCGAGACTTGCGCCGTATGCGTATTCTGCGCCGCATCCTGCGTGCTCAATTGCAGGATAAAATCGTCTTTGTGATTGATTAAGGCGACAGTCCCTACTTCTACCTCAAAACCTAAACTGCCGTCTTGTTTTTCAATTAATTGCGTGCTGTACCGAGTCGTGCCTAAGCGGATAATCACGCTGTCGCCGACTTTCGCCGCTGAATCCTCGACATTTTCCACTTGACCGGAAATCAGAGTTTTCGGATTTTGGCTTTCCAGATAGCTGATGACATCATCGCCCGTAATCGGATTGATGCGAATCTGCGGCGCTGTAATCACGGTATCCACCGCATAATGAACCGTCTGTGTCGCCTCTGCCGAACCGGCGGCATTGCTCGTTATCGCCTGCAATTGCAATACATTATCGCCTTGCGCCTGCGCCAATTTCGCACCAGCAACCACTGCCTGCCATTGATTACCGCTAATCTGCGCGGCAAAAGTTTCGCCGCCCAGTATAAGATTCAAGCGCACATCGCTGCCGCTGTCATAAGCAATAGTGCCTGTCAGAACAATATCTTCTCCCGCTTCCTGCCGATTAATCACATTATCTTCGGTAATGCTATCCATCCGAATGCTTGCTGGCGACGGCGGCGTAAGAGGTGAGGTTTGCTCTTCTGTTGTCGGCTGTGCGGGTTTCTCTTCTTCCGCTTTAGGTTGAGCAGGTTGCTCTTCTGCCGCTTTTGGTTGCGCAGGCTGTTCTTCTTCCGCTGGCGCTTGTGCGGGTTTTTCTTCTTCTGCTGTGGGTTGTGCAGGCTTTTCTTCTTCCGCTGTCGGCTGTGCAGATTTTTCCGCAGTAGCGGATTGACCGCCATTGCTTAAAGCGACTGCGGCAACCGCGCCTAATGCCGCCGGTACCGCCACAATGCCCGCCGAAACGCCTGCTTGAGCAGATACGACTTGCGAAGCCAGCATGGGCTCGACGCTTTGAGCGGTGGCAAAAGTACTTTCCAATTGCTGTAAATCCTGCCAATCTTCAATCACGATATAGTCCGAATAATTTTCTAAAACCAATTCGGCTTCGGCATCTTCATCAATAAAAACAGAAAGATCATTTCCTAGCAATTGAGTACGCGGCTGCGCAATCAGCTGTCCTGCCTCATCGAGAATTTGATAACGCACATTAGCCTTCGTTTGTAAGCGCAGAGTTTCAGCTGACAATACATGCGTTTGCACTTCAGCGTTTTGAATTACGAGTAAACGATACATTGATAATAATTTTCCTTTTGAAATAAGATAGATAAACCTTCCGCCTTCAGGCAGGCAAAGGCGGCGGATTATAGCGGATTATGGAAGATAAGACACTGTTTTCGGCATAATTTTTGATGTTTTTTATCACTCTTGCAATAAGTTTATTTAATAAAAACCAAATCAAAAGCTATTTTTAATGAGTTTTGCCAAACAGAAAAACATAATCTGAAACCTTTGCAAAACCCCAAAAAATCCTCTAAATTCTCCCCAACCCAGAATTGAGAGGATTTTTCCATGAGCAGTTTCTTCTACCACTCCGCCCAAACCCTGCTCAACCAATACGCTGACCGTTTCCTCTTGCTTAAAATCACCCAACTGCTCGATTGGCAAGCCATTGAACACACTCTTGCTAGTAAAAAAGTGGCTGATTTGCGCGACCATGGTGGTCGTCCTCCTTATCCGTTGTTGCCGATGTTTCCTGCAATATTGTTGGGACAATGGCACAGTCTTTCCGATCCTGAATTAGAACGCAGTCTGGTTACCCGACTGGATTTTATGATTTTTTGTCAATTTCTAGACGAAATGAATCTGCCCGACCACAGCACACTCAACCGCTTTCGCAACTGGTTAATGCAAGGTGGTTTGTTAGATGAACTCAATCAACAAATCAACCAACAACTGGCTCAAAACAAACTCAAAGTAGAAAAAGCCCAAACCGC
>NZ_JBXGGR010000042.1:0-7695 GCF_056855035.1 Suttonella sp. | reverse complement strand
GAGGCTTTTCGGTTTCTGCTGTTGGGTTTGCTGATGAGTGTGCGGTTAAAGTCTGCTTCAAATGTTTTACAAAAATCATCTACTTGGCAGAAAAGTGTTGTAAGATGTTCCATGTTAAAGGGCTTTTGTGATGGTTTGTTTTGTCAAAACAGTAGATTATCACAATTGCTCTTTATTTTTTAGTGGGCTGCTTATCCCGAACTCAGGTTAACTAAAAACAAGGTATTGCGCAATATCGGCATAAAACATTGACCGTATTTAACGATAAATCCTGTTGAGAATTGAAATATATAATCAAATCAATCATTAAATTTTGTGCTGTCGAAGCGGCTTTAGCAAACGGCAATCCGCGCCTATTTTTTCTGAGAGCGGTTTGCGCTACACTGCCTGCCGCGCAAGACTAGAGAAGGAGTTTTCCCTTGCAAAATGAATTATCCATCATGCATTTAATTGGCGATGCTAGTGTTTTTGTTAAAATCATTATGCTGATTTTGTGCTTGATGATGCTTGTCTCGATTTTTATTACCTGTAAAAAAGCGGTCTTATTTTCACGCCTGAATAGAAAAACTCGGCAATTCGAGAAGACTTTTTGGAATTCGGGCACGAATTTGCAAAATATTTATGCCAATTATGAAACGCAGGACACGGAAGGAATTGAAAGCGTTTTTGTGAATGGTTTTTATGAGTTTAGCCAGTTTTTAGAATCGGATTTGATTGAGTCTGATAAAGCCGTGCAGAACTGTCAGCGCGCGATGGAAGCCACAATTATTCGCGAAGCGGCGAAGCAGGAAAAATATTTAGGTATCTTAGCTACTTTCGCTTCTTCTGCGCCTTATATCGGTTTGCTGGGTACCGTCTATGGGATTATGAATTCCTTTATGGCTTTGGGAACGGCGCAGCAAAGCAGTATCAACAGCGTTGCCCCCGGTATTGCCGAGGCCTTGATTGCCACGGCAATCGGCTTGATGGCGGCGATTATTTCCGTTTTATCCTATAACGCTTATATGGCATTGTCTGAGAAGAAAATCGTGGAATATGACGCCTTTCGCGAAGAGTTCAGCAATATTTTGCAGCGTCAGCAGCTGCAATTGCGCGCGCATTTGAAACGGCGGTAATCATGGCTCGCCGTGTTCGCGCCAAGCGCATGAAAGCAGAAATGAACGTTGTGCCTTACATCGACGTGATGTTGGTGCTGCTTGTAATTTTTATGATTGCCGCGCCGCTGATGCAGCGTTCGGTGGAAATCAATCTGCCCGAGGTTTCCGAGCAAAACAGCGAAGAACAGGGACAAAGCGAAGATTTGACCCTGCCATTGGTGCTTACCGTCGATGCCGCCGGCAGTTATTATCTCAATATCAGCGCTCAGCCGACGACGGCGATAAGCGAAGCGGAGATTCAAAGCCAAGCTGCCGACTATTTGCAGGCACATCCTGAAATAGATGTCTATGTGAGCGGCGATGCGGCGGTGGATTATGCCCATGTGATTAAAGGCGTGGATTATTTGCGCGCCGCCGGTGCGCGACAAGTAAATTTAAGCAGCCAATTGCCTCAAGAGCCGAGCAATGAGAGCGAGTGAAAAACGGGCTTTGGCGGAAAATGCGGCGGGCGTGTTCGGTGTGGTGCTGAGTGTAGGTTTGACCGCTGCCGGCATTTGGTATCAAAAAGATTTGCTGCTGCCGAATTTTTCTTATCATAACAGTAAGACCGCCGGCGGTACGGCGGTGGATGCGCAGATGGTCAGCGCGCAGGATTTGCAGGCACGCCTTGAGCATATCGAAAACCGCAAACGCGAAATTGAAGAAGAACGTTTAGCCAAGATTCGCGCCGAGCAAGAAGCGAAGCGCCGCGCCGAAGAAGCGGAGAAACGCCGTATCGCCGAAGAAAAACGCAAAGCGGAAGAAGCACGCAAGGCGGCGGAACGGGCAGCAGCAGATAAAGCGGCTGCCGAAAAAGCCGCCAAAGAGCGGGCGGCACGAGAAAAAGCAGAGAAAGCGGCGGCGGAAAAAGCAGAAAAATTAGCCCAAGCCAAGGCAGAAAAAGCCGCCAAAGAAAAAGCGGAGAAAGCCGCTAAGGAAAAACAAGAAAAAGCGGCAAAAGAAAAGGCGGAAAAGGCGGCAAGAGAAAAAGCCGAAAAAATCGCCAAAGAAAAGCAGGAAAAAGCCGCTAAGGCGGCGAAAGAAGCGCAGGCAAAAGCCAAGGCGGCGGAAGAAAAAGCCAAGCTCGATGCGATTAGCGCACCGGCTTTGGAATTATCTAGCTATGATGGAAATGCGCAGGCGCAGTCGGGGGCGGCAAATTCGGCGGCGGCACAGCAGGCGCGCGATTTGGCGTTTTCCGCCTTTACGGCAGCCGTGCAGGCGAAAGTCTGGGGGCGTTGGGTCATGCCTTTGAATGTGCCGGACGGTTTGAGCGCGAAAGTCGTGATTAGCCTTGACCGTAATGGCAAAGTCTTGGAAGCGCGCGTCAGCGCGAAGAGCGGTAATCCTTTATATGATGCTTCGGTCTTGGATGCGGTGAAAAAAGCATCGCCTTTGCCGATGCCCAAAGACAGCCGCCTGCTTGACATGATTGTGGAGGAAGGGGTGGAATTTCGTTTCTAAGCTTTTCTTTGCGTACTAGAAACTGCTACAATTTTACCCTTTACATTTTCTGCGCTCATTAATTTTGTTAATTGAGGATTATCTATGAAAAGACGCAACCTTTTGGCTGGGGCAATCGTATTGTCTGCCGGTTTTTCCTTTGCACAGGTCAGCATTGATATTCCTGCGGCGCAACGGCGTGCGGCAATTCCGATTGCCATTGTGCCTGTGCCCGGAGATCAGGAGCAGATGGATTATATTATTGCCAGCGATTTGTTCAAATCAGGCTATTTTCAGCCGATTGCGCCGGATCGTTTTAGCAATCGTCCCAATTCGCCGAGCGAGATTGATTACGGGCAGTTTGCGCAATTAGGCGCGCAATATGTGGTTCTGGGGCGTTTGCTGGGCAATGCCGGGCAGGCGCAATTCGTGATGAATCAAGTGGGCGATCAATCGGTGGTCATGAACGAAGAGATTCGCGGCGCAAGTAACCGTATGTTGGCGCATGCCACTGCCGACCGCATTTTGGAAGTTTTGACCGGCAAACGCGGCGCATTTGCGACCCGCATTGCCTATGTATTGGAGCAAAACCGCAGCAATTCGCGCCGTTATGCTTTAGTGGTCTCGGATGTTGACGGCGGCAACCGCCAAGAAATTGCCTCAAGCGATCAGCCGATTCTTTCGCCGACATGGTCGCCGGACGGTCGTCAATTGGCTTATATGACCTATGCCGATTACCAAGCGCAAATTGTGATTCAAAGCGCGGAAGGTGGCGGTCGTCGTGTGGTTTTGCAAAGCGATAGCACCAGCAGCGCGCCGGCATGGTCGCCCGACGGCAGCCAATTGGCGGTGTCTTTATCGACCGGCGAAGGCAATATGGATATTTTTCTTGTCGATGTGGGTAGCGGCGCGCAAACGCGTTTGACCAATCATGCCGGCATTGATACCGAACCGGCGTTTTCGCCCGACGGCGGCAGTATTTATTTCACTTCCGACCGTGCCGGCAGTCCGCAAATTTACCGTATGGGACGCAATGGCGGCGGCGCGGAGCGTGTAGTCGTCGGCAGCAATTACAGCAGTAATGCGGAATTGTCTCCCGACGGTCAATATTTGGCTTTGACCCGCCAAAGCGGCGGCGGCTACCAAATCGGTTTATACGAATTAGGCAGCGGACGTTTTAGCGCTTTGACCAGCGGCCGCTTGGACGAAGGCTCGACTTTTGCACCTAATGGAGAAATGCTGATGTACACTGCGATGGAAGGTGGGCGCAGCGTATTGAAATTAATTAATTTAAAGGGAGAGGTCGTACAGACCCTTTCCGATCCCAGCGGGCGTTTGCGTGATCCTGCTTGGGCACCTCATTCACGTTAATTTGACTTTTTAAGGGACTGAAATCATGAAACTAAATAGATCTTCTGCCTTGCTTTTTGCTGCGGCATTGATTATCGCCGGTTGTTCCAAGCCTTATGGCGTGGATGCTTATGGCAATGCGCCCCCTAATGAAATTTACGGGGCAGGGGGAACGGTATATGGTGCGGACGGCTACACCGTACCGGGCAAAAGTACGATTTACGGTAATGTCCAAACTAACCAAAGAGCGTCTTACGGCGATTTCTATGAGGACCCGACTTACGGCGTGAATGTGGTTGGTGGGCCTCAGGCAGGTGCGAAAGACCGCGTGATTTATTTCTCTTATGACAGTTCGCAATTGGATTCGCGTTCTGTGGCGGTGGTCCAAGAACATGCCCGTTATCTGCGCGAAAATCCGCAAACGCGCGTGGTACTGGAAGGGCATACCGACGAACGCGGCAGCCGCGAATACAATTTGGGCTTAGGCGAGCGCCGCGCTTATTCGGTGCGCAATGTCTTTATCGAGCAAGGTGTGAATCCTGCCCAGTTGCGCGTATTGAGCTATGGCGAAGAGCGTCCGGTGGATTTCTGCTCTAATGAAAGCTGCTATGCGAAAAACCGCCGTGCGGTGATTGTGTATTAAGGTTAAGCGATGAAGAAGATTTCCATTCTTGCGCTAAGTGTGCTCTTAGGCGCTTGTTCCTCTGGTTTGCAAGAAAAATTAGACCAAAGCACGGCGACAATTCAACAATTACAAAATCAAGTCGTGGATTTGCGCGCGGAAAATGCAGGTTTGCAACAGCAATTGTCCGAAGCCAAGCAGGCAAGAATTCCTACCGGCGTGATTGCGGTGGATGCCAGCGGCACAAGCAGTTTGTATCAGCAAGTGTCTGCCGGAACGGTAGTCAGTGAAGCTAATAGCGGCAGCTATGACAATGCCTTGCAATTATACCGCGCAGGAGATATCGATGGCGCCATTCGCGGTTTTGAAGCCTTTTTAGCCGGTGGGGCACAAGGCGAACAAGCCGCATTGGCGCAATATTGGATTGGCGATGCCAATTACAGCAAACAAGATTATCAGCAAGCTGTGCGTTATTTGGGCACTTTTTTGCGGAATATGCCATACAGTGAGAAATCAGCGCCAGCTTTACAGAAATTGATTAAAGCACTGCGTGCAGTCGGGCGTGATAAAGATGCGGATATCTTGCAAAATCAAGGCGTAAGTGCAATTCAATAGATAATGTAAATTTATATTGATATGAAAACCCTTTAAAACCATATAGTTATTTTTTATGGAACAGGTTTCGTATCTGATGTTGCCGAGATGAATTGTATAGTCAATTCAAACCAAAATAGCACGACAATCCATTCTCCACCGTCTCAAACTCTGACAAATGACTTCTCAACCATTGTTTGATACTAGCCCAAGTCTTTTCAATAGGATTTAACTCCGGGGAGTAAGGCGGTAGCGCTAAGATGAGGTGATTGTGTTTAGTCTGATTAGCAAGTTCTTCCAGCCTTTTCATTCTATGAAACTTTGCATTGTCTAAAATGATGATGCAAGGTTTCCCTGTCTGCTCGCTGTGTTTATCTAAGCAAGGCAAGAGCATTTGTTCAAACCAGGTTTCAAATAATTCGCTTATCATGGTGTTATTGTAGATAAGAGGGGCAATCAGATTTTTAGCTTTGTTGCCGATTTGCCCTGCCACAAGCGATATTCTTTGATAACGTTTGCCACTCACTTTATCAAATACCTTTTGTCCTTTTAGGCTTCTTGCATGAGTTCAATACAGACAAGTATCAATGCCTGTCTCATCAATATAAATAAGCTCGCTATCTTGAGTTGATAGCAACCTGTTTAGGGTGTTTTGGTAGTCTTTAACTTTTTCCCGGCTTTGCTTTTTGTAGGTGCTTGTCTTTTTTTACGGCTTATGTTGAGCGATTGCAGGGCATAAAATACGGTCGTTTTAGCACAACCGAAATGTTGGGCTATCTCGTGCAGATATAAGTCCGGATTTTGCTCGACAAAGGCTTTGAGTTGCGCTCTATCCAGCTTTATCCCGCGGCTGCCGCCGCTTTTACAGGACAGGTCTCCTTGTTCCTGTTTTTTAATCCATTCATATAATGGTATTACGAGAAATACCATAGGCGACACAGACTTTGCTGATGTTGCCGATTTGCTCTAAGTAGGCTAAAGCCTTTTGTTTTAGTTCGATTGGGTATGCCATAGTGGGTAAAGCTTATCAAATGATGGTGGGAAAGATTTTATCACATGCTTGGGTTCGGATTGAATTAACTATATAGTTCCTTAACTTCAAAATGAGACAATGTAGACTCCCAACATATTGAAAATATTTTAATATGTTGTTTTAAGGTATCTCATTTTAATCTGAAGAGACTATAATTGGGGACAAATCATGATACAGTTGTCCATCCATTTCTCCGATTACTTAGATGAGGTGATGAGCCTTTAATTAGCCTGACACAGATTTCTGAACGCTCTCACAGCTAATCTACATCAGCCCCTTATTTGTTCTAAAGTATTCTTTAGTTAATGTTTTTAATGTTCCATCAGCTTTTATTGCATTAAGTAATGCATCAATTTTTGTTTTTAATTCGGGTTTTCCTTTATTCAATAAAATACCATATTGGTCTTTCGTGTAATTCGTATCAACAACGCCGACTAATCCATATTTTTGATAGCGAACAAATGAAGTGTATAGTATCAATTCATCACTCAATGTTGCTTCTGCTTTTCCTTGAATAACCGCTTGTAAAGAAAGGAATGGGGAGTTTCTTAACAGGATACTTTCATCATTTTCACCTTTAATTTCACGAATTAATTTTTCATGAGTAGTGCCACGATTAACTACAACTATTTTATCTTTTAAATCTGCTATAGTTTTAATATTCGGATCTTTAGAAATAATAAATATAGGATGAGAATCTATATAAGCATCAGTGAAGTTAAAAACTTTTTTGCGATCATCGGTGATAGAAACAGAATCTATAAAAGCATCAACTTCTCCTTTTCGAACTTTTTCCATTGAATCTAAAAAGTTAAAAGATATTTTTATATTCCATTTAATATCAGATCGGTTTGCAATTTCGGTCAAAAGATCTACTTCAAATCCAGCTACTTTTCCATTTTTATCTATAAAATGGAAAGGTTCAGATTTAGGTTCAGATATTAATATGGTATAGGTTTCCGCATAAGCAGAAGAAGAGAAGAGAAGAGAAGAGAAGAGAAGAATCTAAACATAAGTAACATCCATTAATAATAAAATTCTAGTCTAAAGCCTTTATAGTCAAAGAAATGAAAAAGTGGCACAGTAATACTGCTAACAGGTAGCGCAGAGAGTACGGCAAGATGCGTTTAAACTGTGACTCTTTTTGAATTCCTTGACTATATTGTTTGAGAAGGCTTCAATATAACATAAACCCAAGTTCGGGATAAGAAAACTTCAAAAGATTAAGGGGCTGTATTAGAGTCTGTTGACATACGTTAATTTAATGGCATGCTATTGATATGAATAGATTAATTCTAAGTAATACCCAATGGGCCAAGATAGAGCCGCTTTGCGCCGGTAAAGTCACAGATGCCGGAAGAAGCGCAAAAGACAAGCGATTGTTTATCGAAGCAGTGTTGTGGATTATTCGTACAGGTAGTCCCTGGCGTGATTTGCCGAAAGAATTTGGTAAGTGGAACAGCGTGTTCCAACGTTACCGCAGATGGGTCAAGGCTGACCGCTTTGCCGTAATCTTT
>NZ_JBXGGR010000033.1:0-12449 GCF_056855035.1 Suttonella sp. | reverse complement strand
GTTCCTTAAGTTCACTCTGATGGCGATAGATTTCCTGACGAAAGATGTTGTACCAATGATTGATGGTATTGCGATTAAAACCGGTCAGCAAAGCGGTTTTTGAGGCTTCAATATCGGCACAAAAGTGCCGAATAATTTTTTGAGATGATATGTACTTAATTTACTGTTGTATCTTATTTTTCTAGTTTAACAGAATGATTCTGCTAGTCTAGAGCCTTCTCATTTATTATAGTTTCTTCAGATTAAAATGAGACAATAAAGAACGCATCCCAAATCGCTTGCCAAGTCTATTTTTCCCTACGCCGCTTGCGCACTATACATTCGCCCTCAAGCGGCGTATAAAGGCAGCTTGCATAATTCAGAGAACAGGCGATGTTAAAAATTGTAAGCACCTTAATGCCCATGTTTATGGTGATAGCCTTGGGCTATGTTTTAGCGGCAAGCAGATTTATCAATGCCGAGCATTTGCAGGGATTTGGGCGCTTAGTCATAGCGGTGGCACTGCCGATGATGATTTTCAAAACATTATCTTCTTATTCATTAAGCGAAATTTTTATCGCGCCCTATTTATTCGGCTACGGCGCGGCGACGCTCTGCGTCTTCGCTCTAAGCGCGGGGCTTGCCCTATGGCGCAGGCAGACCACTGTCGGGGCTTTGGTAAATGGCATGGCAAGTACTTATTCAAACAGCGTTTTTGTCGGTTATCCCTTGGGCTTGGCGGTCTTGGGCAGCGGACCAGCAGGGATTTATTTATCGCTGAATGTCTTGATTGAAATGATGCTCTTGGTGCCGCTGTTTCTGTCTTTGATGGAATATGTGCAAGCCGCGCAGGTGGGCGGAAAATCGAAGCTCTTTCCTTTGTTTATCAATATTTTGAAAAAACCGCTGATATTAGCTTTATTGCTGGGACTACTTTTTTCCGCTTGCCGCTGGCAATTGCCTTTGCCGGTATTCAAAGCGATTGAGATTTTGGCGGGCGCTGCCTCGCCTTTGGCGCTGCTGATTATCGGCGGCAGCTTATATGGTCTGCGTTTGCAAGGCAGTGTGCCCGATATTATTCAGATTACCGCGGTAAAAATTCTGCTGATACCGCTGGCTTGTGCAGGATTTGTCGCTTTATTCGGCGGCAGCCGCGAAATGATTTTCGCCGGCGCCTTATTGGGTGGTCTGCCTTTGGCAAACGCCGGCGCGATTTTATGCCAGCAATACGGACATATGAACCGCGGTACGGCATCCATGCTGCTGTCCACGATATTTTCCACCCTGACTTTGTCGCTGATTTTTATGCTCTATAACACTTAAATTTCCATCAATATTCTGCAATAGAGCAAGACACCGCTTGATTTTTCCGAGGAAAAGACAGGATTTTTAATAGTCTGCATAAAATAAGTATTTCATATGTTATGCAAGCAATGATAAAATTTCCGCCAAAAGTTTCAACAGAAATTTTTTATTCTGTCTTTCGGTATAAGGAAAAGAAATGAAAAAACGTTTGTTATTGGCGGCGCTTGCTTTGTGCGCCGGTCTGGCTTGGGCGGAGATTGAGTTGACCGACACTAAAGGGCGGACAGTCAAGCTGAATGCGGTGCCGGAGCGGGTGGCGCTTGGATTTTATTATGAAGATTATTTGGCGGTTACGGGAAAAGAGGGCTTGGACAAGGTGGTTGCTTTGTCGCGCTACACGTGGAAGGATTGGCGGCCTAATCAATATGCTCTCTATGAACAGGCTTTGCCGCGTTTAAAAGATATTCCGGATATGGGCAGCACCGATAATGACAGTTTTTCAGTGGAAAAATTGATTGCCGCAGAGCCCGATGTGCTGATTGTCGCGGCATGGAATTTTGATGCTTTGGGCGAGGTGGCGCATACGATTGAAGCGGCGGGCATTCCGATTGTGGTTTTGGATTACAATGCGCAAACGGTTGAAAAACATGTGCAATCGACCTTGGTTTTGGGCAAACTGATGGGACGGGAGTTGCGCGCGCAAGCCTTGGCGGATAATTATCAGGCGGCGATGGAAGCGGTCATGGCGCGGGTGGAAAAAGCGTCATCGCAGCCGAAAGTCTATGTCGAATTGGCGCAAAACGGTGCGGAGCAATACGGCAATTCTTACGGCAATACGCTATGGGGTGCTTTGGTGACGCAGTTGGGCGGCGAGAATATTGCGGTAAAAGAAATCAGTAATTGGGGACCTTTGAATCCCGAATATATTTTGACGCAAGAGCCTGAAGTCATTTTCTTGGCGGGTTCGGAATGGAAAAATAAGCCGCAGTCGGTGGCGGTGGGCTTCGGTGCGCAGGCGGATGTTTTGAAAACACGTATGCAGGCCTATATGCAGCGCCCGGGCTGGGCGGATTTGCCAGCCGTGAAAAACCGCCGCGTGCATGCGATTTATCACGGCGGTACGCGTACTTTGTCCGACTATGTTTATGCGCAATATATCGCCAAGCAGTTACATCCTGATTTGTTTGAAGATATCGACCCTGCGCAAAATCTGCGCGATTACTATGCCAAATGGCTGCCGATTGCCGCCGACGGTATTTTTATGTGGCAATATCAGCCTTAAGGATAGCGATTGAATACCGCGATTGTTCATGCGCATACGCAGGCGCAGCGCCGTTCCCTGCTATATTTACTTTTGGCATTGGTGCTGCTCTTATTTTTGATGGGCTTGGATTTATTGACCGGGCCTGCGGGTTTGTCATTCGACAGTTTATGGTCGGCATTATGGGCAGGCCCGAAGGGAATTGCAGCCGATGGCAGCAATCGTAAAATCATTACCATCTTATGGCAGGTACGCCTGCCGCCGACCCTTATGGGGACTTTGGTCGGTTTGAGCTTGGGCTTGGCAGGACTGCAAATGCAGACGATTTTAGACAATCCGCTTGCCAGCCCGTTTACGCTCGGCTTTTCCGCCGCCGCGGGATTCGGTGCGGCATTGGCGATTATGTTCGGCGGCTTTCTTGCTGTGCCGGCGTTTATTCTCGTGCCGAGCGCGGCATTTGTCATGACGCTTTTTGCCTGCGGCTTGATTTATGTGCTTGCCATGCTGCGCAGCGCCGCGCCGGAAGTGTTGGTGCTGGGCGGTATTGCGGTTTTATTCTTTTTCCAATCGATTCAATCCTTATTGCAATATCTTGCTTCGCCTGAAGTCTTGCAGCAGATTGTGTTTTGGTTATTCGGCAGTTTGCTGAAATCCAGCTGGACAAGTATTACCGTGCTGACAGCGGTCTTGCTGCTGTGCCTGCCGTGGATTGCGCGCGATACATGGGCATTGACGACTTTGCGCTTGGGCGAGGCGAATGCGCAAAGTCTTGGCGTGGCGGTAGAGCAATTGCGCCGCCGCAGCTTTGTGATTGTCGCCTTATTAACCGCTGCTGCCGTGGCTTTTGTCGGCACTATCGGTTTTGTCGGCTTGGTCGCGCCGCATATTGCGCGTGCTTTGGTCGGCGAAGACCATCGCTTTTCTTTGCCCATGTCGGCAATGGTTGGGGCGATTATTTTGATCGGCGCATCGGTTCTGGGTAAATGGATTTCGCCTGCGGCGGTTATCCCCGTCGGGATTATTACCGCTGTGGCGGGCGTGCCGATGCTGTTTTTGATTATTTTGCGCCGCAGAGGGAGAAACGCCTGATGTTAGTCTTGGACAATGTCTGTGTTGCGGTAGGCAGGCAGCCGATTATCGACCGTCTGTCTCTGCAATTAAACGCCGCCGAGATGGTCGGCTTGATTGGCCCGAACGGTGCCGGTAAATCGACTTTATTGCATGCGATTGCAAATCTGCGTGCCTTCAGCGGTAGGATTACTTGGCAGGAGCGCCCGATTCGTATTGCGGAAATCGGCTTTATGCCGCAGCAATGCCATGTGAAAGCGCAGCTGAGCGTGCTGGATACCTTATTATTAGGTTGTCATGAAAAATTAGGTTTGCGCGTACAATCCGAACTGGTCGAGCGCGCGATTAATATGCTGGAGTCTTTTCATATCAGTCATTTGCATCAGTGCCCGATAAATCGCCTTTCAGGCGGACAGCAGCAATTAGTGCTATTGGCGCAGCGGCTGTTGCGCCAGCCGCAATTATTATTGCTTGATGAAGCCACCAGCGCCTTAGATATCCGACATCAAATGACGGTCTGCGAATGTTTGCAAAGCTATGTGCAAAGCAGCGGTGCTTTAGTCATCATGGCAGTACATGATTTAAGCCTTGCCGCGCAATTTATGCAGCGCGTGGCTCTGCTTTCGCAGGGGCGATTAGCTGCCAGCGGCGCTTTTGCCGAAGTGCTGACGGAGCAAAGTCTGCGCCAAGTCTATGGCATTGAAGCGGAAATTCTGCGCAGCAGCAGCGGGCGCATTGCCGTTGTGCCTATCGCGCCGGTGCAGCGGTCGTGTGCCGAAGGTGCTTAGGTATTTTTCTGGGCAGATTTTGCGCTAACCGCCAATAAAGCGCCGCTAATCACAATGGCGGCGCCGCAGTAGGCAAGTCCGTTTAATTCGGGGGCGGCGATGAGTTGCGGAGCGATACGGTGCAGGATTTCGGTGGCGATGATGGTGATGAGCGGCACCATGGTCAGGGTGGCGGAGACTTTGCTGATTTGCCAAATGCGGATGGCTTCGGCAAAGGCGCCGTAGGCAATCGGGGTGTTGAGGCAGCAAAAGAGGAGCAATGCCCAATGGTGCGTTTGCAGACGCGAGAAGGCTGTCCAGTCGATGAAGGCAATGCCGGCTAAGGCGCAGCCCAGATAGATGAGGGCTAGGATTTGCGTATTGCCCATGGCGCGGTTTAATTGTTTTTGCACCAAGCTGTACACGACCCAGACGGCGGAGGCAATCAGGCTTAGGAGTATGCCGATGAGCTCGTTGCGCATGTCTTTGCTCAAGAGATGTGGCAATTCGCGGTTAAAGAATAGGAGAATGCCGCTAAAGAGCAGTAGGGCGGCGATGATTTGGTGGCGGTTGATGCTTTCTTTATAGACGATGATGCCGGCGAACATGAGCAGAAAGGGTTGCAGTTGCGCCAATACTTGCGCGGCAGAGGGGTTGAGATAGAGCAGGACTGTGCTGAAAAGAAAGAAATTGCCGAATAATCCCATGATGCCGAGTAGTAGCAGGAAGAGGCGGCGCGTTTGCAGGATACTTGCCGCTGCCGGCAGTTCTCGACAATAGCTTAATAAGGCGAATAAAAACAAGGCGGCAAAGGCAAAACGCGTGGTAACTAGGGTTTGCGGGTTCATGAGGCGCAAAAGCGGCTGCGCCGCCATCGGTAGAAAGCCCCACATCAATGCCGTGATGCTTGCCATCAATAATCCTTTGCCTGCGTTCATGAATCTGTTCCTTGCTTGATGAAAAAAGCACCTTTAAGGTGCTTGAGTGTGTAATTTGCCTTGATGCAGATAGTAGCAGGCATCGGTTTGGCGGGCGATGTTGAGGTCGTGGGTGACTAAAATCATCGCGCCGTTTTGTTCGCGAATCAGCGATTGCATGAGGGCGAAGACGCTGTCGGCATTGTCGCTGTCCAAATTGCCGGTGGGTTCGTCGGCGAGCAGGCAGCGCGGCTGGCTGACAAGTGCGCGGGCAATGGCGGCACGTTGGCGTTCGCCGCCCGAGAGTTCGGCGGGTTTGTGCCGCATTCTGGCGGAAAGTCCGACTTTTTCCAGCCACAGCGCGGCTTCGCGCATGGCTTGGCTGTCGCTGATGCCGCGAATTCGTAGCGGCATGGCGACGTTTTCCTGCGCGCTGAATTCCGCCAAGAGGTGATGGAATTGATAGACAAAGCCCATGTAGCGGTTGCGCATTTTGCTGCGGCGGTTGTGCTGGGTTTTGCCGGCTTGCACAAAAGGCTCGCTGCAAAGGCTGATGTTGCCGCTGTCGGGGCTGTCCAGACCGGCAAGCAGATGCAGAAGGGTGGATTTGCCCGAGCCAGATGCGCCGACGATGGAGACGCTTTGTCCCTGTGCAATGCTGAGGTCGATACCTTTTAAGATGCTGAGGTTTTCGCCTTTGCTGCGGTATGTGAAGTGCAGGTTTTCTGCTTGCAGCACAATTTGGTTCATGCTTATTCCTCTGCTTATTCTTGGGATAGGGCGCGGGCGGGTTCGGTACGCGCGGCAATAATGGCGGGAATGACGGAAAAGAGCAGGGTCATGATGAGGGTAATCGCGCTGATGCTGATGACCACCGCTGGCTCGATTTTCGCGCTGAGCTGTTCGACGAAATACAGTTGCGGCGGAATTTCATATCCTGTCATTTTCTGTAATACATCCATGAGATAGGGTACGTTAAGAGCAATCACAATGCCCAGGCTGACGCCTAAGACCGTGCCGATGCTGCCGAAAATCATGCCTTGCGAGATAAAGATTTGCGCGATTTGTCCGCGCGTCATGCCCATGGTGCGCAAGATGGCGATATCGCGGCGTTTTTCGGTAACGACCATATACATAGAAGAGAGCAGTCCGAATGCCGCCACCATCACAATCAGGCATAGGATGATGAACATGGCGTTTTTTTCCATTTGCACGGCATTGAAATAGACCGCTTGGTCGAGCGACCAATCGCTGGCATACACATCGGGCGGCAGCAGGCTTTGCAGATGTTTGCGGATTTCGGGCGCCTGCATGGCATCGCCGATTTTTATTTGGTAGCCGCTGGCGCCGGCAGGCAATTGCAAGAGGGTTGCGGCATCGGCTTCATGTAGCATCACATATTGATGGTCGTATTGATAATGTCCGCTTTCAAAAGCGCCGACATAGGTAAAGCGTTTGAGGCGCGGCATCAGTCCGGCGGCGGAAGCATTGGCTTTGGGCACAATAATCGTGATTTTGTCGCCAGGGAAAACGCCTAATTGATTTGCTAAGCCTTTGCCTAAAATAATATTCCATGAGCCGGCTTGCAAGGCATTGCGGGCTTGCTCGGGAATGCGGGTAAAGGTTTCCGATACTTTGCCTTCTTCTTCGGGATTCAGTCCGTGCAGCAAAATGCCTTGATAGGAATTGCCCATGCCGATTAGCCCCTGTCCTTCCACATAAGGGGCATAGGCTTGAATGCGCGCATCTTGGCGCAGATATTGGGCGGCATCAAATTCGGGGGCAATGGTTTCGCTAAAGCGCGGTCGCAGAGAGACTTGCGCGGTCATGGCGAGGAGCTTGTCGCGCACATCGCTGACCACGCCGTTCATCACCGACAGTACCACAATCAAAGCGGCGATGCCGATAGTGATGCCGATGACGGCTAAAATCGCATTGAGCCCGATGAAATTGCTGCCGCGGCGCGCATAGCTGTAGCGCAGCCCGATTTTGCTGGGAAGAATGGACATATTAATCGGCAAGCAGCGCGTCTAATTTGCCCTGCGCGTCGAGTGCGTATAAATCATCGCAGCCGCCTATGTGCGTGCTGCCGATAAAGATTTGCGGCACGGTGCTGCGTCCGCCGGCGCGGGCGATCATTTCTTCGCGGCGCTCGGGGAATTTGCTGATATTGATGCTTTCCACTACTGCGCCTTTGTCGTCGAGCAATTCGGCGGCGCGTTGGCAATAAGGGCAGGTGGGCTTCATGTACATGAGTATGTTTTTCATAAGAATCCTTGTTGATTTAGACTAGGGGGAGATTTTCCGCTTTCCAGCCGTCGATGCCGGATTTGAGCTGATAGACGTTGCTAAAGCCTTGCGCAGTTAAGAGATTGGCTTGCTGACGGCTGCTCAAGCCGCTTTGGCAATACACGATAATCGGCTTGTCTTTGGCAAGATTAAGGCTTTGCGCATAATCGGCGAATTTATCGGCGCCGACGTGTTTGGCACCGGCAATATGTCCGGCTTTGTATTCGGCGGCGGTGCGCGTATCCAACAGCAAAGCGCCGTTATTGATGAAAGCGCTGGCGGCAATATTGCTTAATTGCTGTCCGCCCTTGCCGCGGTTATTGAATTCATAAAAGGCGATGGCTGCCAAGACGATGAATAACAGAAGAAAAAGCAGCCAGTTGGCGGCAAAAAATTGCGAAAAAGACATCGCGCTCCCTCGAAAAAGCAAAAGACTAATTATACGGCTTGACCGCGCAGAATTAAACCTATAGTCAAAGAATTGAAAAAGTATTACGGCGTTGGCTTGCCTTGCCGTACGCTCTTGTACTGTCTGCGGCTCGCCGCCTTGTACTATAGTCAAAGAAATGAAAAAGTGGCACAGCAATGCTGCTAAGAGGTAGCGCAGAGAGTACGGCGAGATGTGTTTAAACTGTAACTCTTTTTGAATTTCTTAACTATACTTTTCACTTCTCCGACTATATACGCCCGAAAAGCCCCCGCTTTGCGTATTGCCATAGTGAAATGCGGACTAAGCGCGGCTTTCTGCTATATTGCGCCTTTTTTAAAGAGAGATAAAACATGAATCGACAACAAGGACGCGCTTCTATTTCCGCCATTTTGCTGATAGTGATTTTAGGCGCGGTGGGTTTGGCGTTTATAACGGGCGTGCCTGCCTATAATAAATTGCAGCGTTTGGACGAAGGCGTGAAAGCTGCTTGGTCGGACGTGGTCAATCAATATCAGCGTCGTGCCGATTTGGTGCCGAATTTGGTGGAAGTGGCGAAAGGCTATGCCGCGCATGAGGAATCGGTCTTTACGCAGGTAACCGAGGCGCGCAGCCGCGTCAGCAGCATGAATGTGAATGTCGGCGATTTGGATGCCAATGCTTTGCAGCAGTTCCAAGCGGCGCAGGCGCAATTAAGCGGCGCTTTGTCGCGTTTGATTGCGGTATCGGAAAACTATCCCGAATTAAAAGCCAGCGAAGTCTTCCAGAATCTGCAAGTGCAGTTGGAAGGCACGGAAAACCGCATCGCCACTGCGCGCAGCGACTATATCAATACCGTGCGCGAGTTTAACAGCAGCGTGCGCCAATTCCCGACCAATCTGATTGCCGGTTTCGCCGGACTGAGCGCCAAGCCGAATTTCAGCGTGGAAAACGAAGCGCAAATTTCGACCGCACCTAAAGTGAGCTTCGGACAATAAAATGAGCGCAAGACTTCTGCCGCGCCTCTCTTATCTGCTCGCCGCTTTCTGCTTGTTCTGCTGTGCGCCGCTGTGGGCGGTTCCTGCCGAGCAATTGAGGCTTGACCGTCCTGTAATTGATCAAGCGCAATTATTGGATGCGGCAAGTGTGGCGCGGATTGAAAACCGCCTCTATGCCCTGCGCGATCAAGCATTGGTGCAGGCGGCGGTGGTCATTGTCGATAGCACCGACGGCGTGGAAGCCTTTGATTATGCCTTGAGTTTGGCACGGAGCTGGCAATTGGGCGATGCGCAGGCGAATAACGGGCTGCTGTTTTTAGTCGCGCTGCAAGACCGCCGCTTTTTCATTCTGACGGGCAGGGGAATTGAAGGCGCCTTGCCCGATGTCTCAGTGGCACGGATTCAGCGCAATGAATTAGTGCCTGCTTTCCGCCAAGGGCAATATGTGCAAGGTATTGAAAATACGCTTGATGCACTAATTACGCAGCTGGAAGCCGACCCCGATACGCGCGCGCAAATGATTGCGGCGGATAAAAAAGCCGACAGCGGCGAGCCTTTGGAACAAGTGCTGCCTGCCGCGATGATGATTTTTGTGCTGTGTTTTCCTCTTGCCATGCTCTTGGGTAAATTTGTTAGCGGCTTGCTGGGCGGCGCGGCGGTGGCGGGCGTGAGCTATTTCATCTTCAGCTTGGGCGCACTGTCCTTTGTCTTCGGTTTCTTTTTCTTTGTTATCTTTTTATTTTTCTTTGGCGCACAAGGCGCTTCGGGCGGCAGCCGACCGATTATTATCAGTGGCGGCAGCGGCGGTTTTTCGGGTGGCAATTTTGGCGGCGGACGCAGCTACGGCGGTGGCGGCGGCGGTTTTTCAGGCGGCGGAGCAGGAGGTTCATGGTGAATACGCAAACAGTTGGCAGCAAAGTAAAACGTGCTTTATCGCATTTGATCACCACCCCTTTTCAATCGCGCTGGCTGAATGTCGCCGCCTTGGCGCGGCTTGAAGCGGCGATTGCCCTTGCCGAGCGTGGTCATCGCGGCGAAATCCGTCTGTGCATCGAACGCAGCCTGCCTTTTACGCAAAGTTTTCATCTGCGTATCCGTCAGCGTGCCGAAGACATGTTCGCCCATCTGCGGATTTGGGACACGGCGGAACGCAACGGCATTTTGATTTATCTGAATTTGGCGGAACACCGCTTGGAAATCGTTGCCGATCAAGGCTTAAATACCGTGATTAATGAAAAAGAATGGCAGGTTCTGGCGGATGCGGCAGTTGCGAAACTCTACGCCAAAGAAAGAATCGAAGCACTGGAAGCCTTGCTGGAAGGCGTGGGCAATCTGCTGCGCGAACGCATGCCCTCGGAAGACGACCCCAACGGCAACGAATTGCCTAATCAAGTCCTTCTGCGCTAAGCTGCGCCTTTTAGCTTTAGGAGACACTCATGCCAGCCGTTCAAGCCTATGCGCGCTATCAAAGTATCCGCCATCGCCTGCCACAAGTGCGCCGCGCCGCGCCTGCCCTTGCCGTCAGCGGCTTAGAAGAAATCGCCGAACAATTCGATGTCTTTTTATTTGATGCCTACGGCGTCTTAAACGTAGGCAGCAGCGCAATTGCCGGCACGGCGGAAGTCGTTGCCGCCCTGCAAGCGCAAGGCAAAGAATGCTTTGTCGTCTCAAACGCCGCCGGCTTTGAAAAAAACTTCTATCTCGGCAAATACTCGGGCTTAGGCTATGATTTTGCGCTGGAAAACATCGTTACCAGCCGCGACGCCCTCTTGGAAGCCTTGGCGGAATACCCGCGTCAACTCACTTGGGGCAGAATCGGCGCGGCAGAACATCAAACAGACCTTGCCGATTATCAAATAATCGACCAAGATGCGCCGCAATTCCTGCAAGCCGACGGCTTCTTATTCTTCTCGCCGCACCGCTGGAATGCCGAACGCCAAGCCGCATTGGAAGCTACGCTTATCAATCATCCGCGCCCCGTCTTACTCGGCAATCCCGATCTCATCGCGCCTCTTGGCAAAACATCGTCTATCGAAGCAGGTACATACGCCTTATTCTTCCCTGATGCCGTGCATGAGAAAACCCGCGTTTTCGGCAAACCTTTCCCCGCCATTTACGACATCGTGGTAAAACGCCTCGCCGCGCGCGGCATCGCCTTTCAGTCCGAACGCTGCCTGATGCTGGGCGACACCCTGCATACCGATATTTTAGGCGGTAATGCCTATGGCATTAAAACCGCGCTTTTATACGGACACGGCTTTTTCAAAGACCTTGATTACCGCCACTACATCGCCGATAGCGGCATCACGCCTGATTTCGTTATGGCACAAGTGGGGAAATCCTAAGGCTAGCCTAGCTGCCGCCATTATTGGCGGCAGGTCGTGCAAGCCGAATTTAATGGATACAGCAAATAAAAAGCCGAGCATATTAATGCTCGGCTTTTTTTGTTTGGCGATTGAATAATCGATAAAACGATAGCGGGAAAATATTCCTTTTTAAGATGGGGAAGTAAGGCACAGCCCACGACTCGAACGTGGATCATGCTGGGGTCAGCAACCTTTACCGGTAGGAAATTACTGTACCTTACTTGCCTTAACTATAACAAAAAGATAATTCAATACCAATATATAGGGTTTATTTTCGGAAAATCGATGAGAATTCTTGAATGTCTTGATTTCTTATGAGAGCAGCCGGCAGTAAGCGTAAAGCTGGTCTTAATCCCCGATGTGTGGGGCGGTTGTTCCAACTGACTGCCTGTTTTTTCTCCTTGCTTTTCAAATGGTTGAAAGGCGCTTTAGCTAAATTTCTTTTTTGCCAAAAGGAGTTTTTCATGCTGTCGAGTTTTCAATGACTTAGCTTTGTGTCGGAAGAACGTTGAGGCGCGCTATTTTAAAGGCTGTTTGCGCGCCATTCAAGGGTTTTGGCGTTGTTTTTATGCTTGTTTAATAGAAAAATAATACACATTGTTGTCGGCTTCCTTATGTTAGGTGTACACGGCGGTTGTTGTCGCTTTGTTTGTTTCTATTTTCAATGATTGCATATAGGGCAGTTTAATGCCCGATTTATGAGATGCGCCCATCACTTTTGCCAATTTATGCACGAATGCGCTTATTTGAATTGATTATTTTTAGCGATGAATGTTAGGCGGATGTTGTCATAAATCCAGTTGAAAATCAAAGCATAGACCATAACCGAGAGCGTTATGCCCACATCTGCCAAAAAGGCTTGCCAGAGGCTTAAGTGAAGTAGGTATGCCATGAGGGGAATGGTAAATATAACCAACAAACCTTGAAAAAATACCAATCATCCCCATATCTCCATCCCCATATCTCCATCACCATTCACTAATCACTACTTCAAATGGCTTATTCACTAGAAATCAGACAAAAAGCCTTGGCTTATTATGGGCAGATTCAAGTATGAAGTGCAACGCGCCCAAAGCTAGCTTTAACCTCCAAT
>NZ_JBXGGR010000030.1:0-8044 GCF_056855035.1 Suttonella sp. | reverse complement strand
TATCCCGAGTTGGCAATCCCAAAAATAAGCAATTTGGCAGAAAGTCATATTGCGCGTTTAAAGGATGTTTTGCGATGTCATCGTGGCTTAAATCGTGAGCATAAGATACAGTTTATTATGGATTATTTATCCAATTAACTTATTCATAACCACCCATTTTGTCCATTAAGTGGGGGGGGCTCTCTGAAAAACCACCCAAAATGTCCATTAACTCTTTTTATTAGAACTGGGCACAGGCTTTGCCTTTATCGGCAGACAGCAGCGTATCAGCTTTGACGAGCAAAATTTTTCTGTAGATTTAGTGTTTTATAACCGCCTGCTGCGTTGCTTTGTATTGATTGATTTAAAAATCGGAAAACTAAAACACCAAGACCTCGGACAAATGCAAATGTATGTCAATTTTTACGACCGCCTCATTAAATTGCCCGATGAAAACAGCACCATTCGAATTGTCTTATGCCAAGATAAAAATCAATCGGTTGTAGAATTTCCCCTTCCCCAAGACAATACGCAGATTTTTGCTATAGTCAAAGATTTCAAAAAGAGTTACAGTTTTGATTCATTTTGCTGTACTCTCTATAACGCTCGCAGCTTGATATTTTGTGTCACTTTTTCAGTTTTTCGACTATAGCTGCTATCAAACCGTTTTGCCAAGCAAAGAAAGTTTACTGCGTTTAGTTGACGATATTTAGTCTTATTTCTTGAACAGGCAGAATATTTTCCCTACACTAAACATTTTTCCCAACGAGGCAGCCATGGACAAATCTCTTTACAATCTCCGTATCAGCAGTCACGAAACATTGCTTTCGCCCAATGATTTATACGCCGCACATCCGGCTGGCGATACTTGCCGCCAAACGGTTTTAGCAGGACGGCAAGCCGTTTGCAATATTTTAGACCGCAAAGACAAGCGTAAAATCATCGTCGTCGGACCCTGTTCGATTCACGACCCCGAGGCGGCGCTGGATTACGCCCGCCGCCTAAAAGCCCTCGCCGATGAAGTGCAAGACACCTTCCTTATCATTATGCGCGTCTATTTTGAAAAACCGCGCACTACGGTAGGCTGGAAAGGCTTAATCAACGATCCCGATTTAAACGACAGCTTCGATATGCAAAAAGGACTGCATATTGCGCGCAAACTGCTGATCGACATCAATGAAATGGGCTTGCCTGCCGGCACGGAAGCGCTCGACCCCATTTCGCCGCAATATATCGGCGATTTGATTAGCTGGACGGCGATTGGCGCACGCACCGCCGAAAGCCAGACCCACCGCGAAATGTCTTCCGGCTTATCCACCCCCGTAGGCTTTAAAAACAGCACCGACGGCTCGCTAGATGTCGCCATCAATGCCATCGAATCCGCCTCGCGTCCGCATAGCTTCTTAGGCATCGACGCCAACGGACAAATCGCGATTACGCGCAGCAAAGGCAATCCGCACGGACACATCGTACTGCGCGGCGGCAATCAAGGCCCGAATTACGACAGCGTCAACATCGCGCTATGCACCACCGCCCTGCATCAAAAAGGCTTGCCCGCCAATCTCATCATCGACTGTTCGCATGCCAATTCCAATAAAGACCCGCAACGCCAACCGCTGGTCATGAAAGACGTCATCCAGCAAATCGCCGCCGGCAACCAAGACATCTTGGGCGTCATGCTCGAAAGCCATATCCACGGCGGCACGCAGAAACTCGGCGACAATCCCGCCGCACTTGCCTACGGCATTTCGATTACCGACGGCTGTATCGACTGGGAAACCACCGTCGCCTGCATCCGCGATGCCCGCCAACTCTTACAGGAACATCATGCCTAATCAACGTCCGCTCGCTAATAAAATCCGCATCATCGCCGGCAGCCACCGCGGCCGCCGGATTCCCATTCTCGACCGCCCCGGTCTGCGTCCCAGTCCAGAACGCGTCCGCGAAACCGTCTTTAATTGGCTGCAAAACGAAATCGCCGGCGCAGCGGTATTCGACGCCTTTGCCGGCAGCGGCGCCATGGGTTTGGAAGCCCTATCGCGCGGCGCAGGCAGCGCCTTATTTTGCGACAACGACAGCCAAACCCTCGCCGCCATCCGCAACTGCTTGCAAGAATGGCATATTGGACACGCCCGCACCCTGCAAAGCGACGCCCTCACGCTCAGCAACAGCCCCACGCGTTACGACCTAATCTTTTTAGACCCACCCTTTGACGCCCATCTTCATCAAGCCGCGATAGACAAATTCGCCAGCGAGGCTTGGCTCAAACCCTATGGCAAAATTTATGTGGAAAGCGCGGAAAAACTCGAAAACCTGACACTCAAAACAGGCTGGCAATGGCTGAAATCCGGCCGTGCGGGACAAGTATATTTCGGACTACTCGGACGCAGCGATGACTAAAGCCCTCTATCCCGGCACCTTCGACCCCATGACCCTCGGGCATCAAGACATCATCACACGCGCCACCGCCTTTTGCGAAGAACTCTATATCGGCGTCGCGGCGGGGCATCACAAACAAACCCTTTTCTCCCTTGAAGAACGCGGCGCTATGGTGCAGGACATCATTGAAGAGCTGGGCTTAAGCGCGCGCGTCAAAGTATTGCCCTATGAAGGTCTGCTCGTCGATTTATGCCGTAAACATAAAATCTCATTAATTATCCGCGGCATACGCAGCAGCGGCGATTTCGAATACGAATACCGCCTCGCCGCCATGAACCATCATTTAGCCGATGAAATCGAAACCCTGTTCATGCTGCCCTCCGAACGCTTCACTTTTTTATCCTCAAGTCTGGTGCGCGAATCCGCTAAGCTGGGCGGCGACGTTTCCGCACTCTTAGCGCCTAAAATTAAAAAAAATTTATTGGACAAACTTGGAAGCCAAAAAAATTATGTGTAGAATATCGAGCGTCATTACTGACACCTCAAACAAGTTTTAAAAGGAATGAACATGAAAACTTCTATGAAAATTGCCGCTTTAGCTGCTGCTACTGTTGTTTTCGCCGGTTGCGCCAGCAAAACTGAAAACAATGCTGACTTGACTGCACTTCGTGCATCAGTTGAAGAAGCTCGTGCCGCTGCTATCCAAGCTAACCAAACTTCACAACAAGCTTTAGCTTTAGCGCAACAAAACGCCGCTAAAATCGACCGCGTTTTCACTAAATCACAAGTTAAATAAGCTGAGCTGATTTGAAAACCGCAGCGAATATCTTCGGATATTCGCTTTTTTATGCCTGAAAAACTTTATTTTTCATCTCTTTTCCGTATAATACGCCCTCTTTTTACACAATCCATACAAGGAAAATATTATGTTAGCAATCCGACTATCGCGTGGCGGCTCTAAAAAACGTCCGTTCTACCATGTAGTTGCAACTGACAGCCGCAATGCTCGTGACGGCCGTTTCATCGAGCGTCTTGGCTTCTTCAACCCCATTGCACGCGGCCAAGAAGTTGAACTGCGTTTAGATGTTGAGCGCATCGAATTCTTACAATCGCGCGGCGCGCAATTAAGCGATCGCGTCAGAAGCTTGGTCAAACAATACAAAGCGTCTAACCAAGCCTAATGAAACACAATCACGCTCAAATTACATTGGGGCGTATTGTGGGTGTTCACGGGGTTCGCGGCTGGGTGAAACTGCACTCAGACTGCCGACCCCGTAAAGCCATTTTAGGCTACCGCGAATTCATCGCCACCCGCCCCAATGGCGACAGCTTTACTCTCAAACTTAATACCGGACGCGAGCAAGGCAAATCGATTGTCGCGCATTTCGCCAATTATGACGACCGCGATGCCGCTATGCAGCTTATCGGTCTCCATCTGAGCATCAAACGCGAACAACTGCCTGTCACTGCGGCAAACGAATTTTATTGGACGGACTTAATCGGGCTGACCGTCGTCAATCGCCAACAGCAAATCTTAGGCAGCGTCGCAGAAATTTTTGAAACAGGCGCCAACGACGTCCTCGTTATCAAAACAGGCGCAGACAAAAAAGCCGCCGAGCTCCTAATTCCGCTGGTAGTGGGCGTCTATGTGGATTCCGCCGACTTTGACAAGCAAATCCTGCATGTGGACTGGGAAAGCGATTGGTCAAACGACAATCCCGCCTAATAAACAACGATGCACATCGATTTCATCAGCATTTTTCCCGAATTAATTGCGCATTGGTTCAGCCAAGGCGTCATCGGGCGCGCCATTGACAAGCAAATCCTGCAATTCTTCTATCATAATCCGCGCCAATACAGCGCAGACCGCCACGGAAGAATTGACGACCGCCCCTTTGGCGGCGGTCCCGGCATGGTGATGCAATATGCGCCGCTGGCGCAAATGGCGGCGCAGTTAAACGCGCAGACAGAACGTCCTTTTCACATCTATCTCAGTCCGCAGGGCATGCCTTTTACGCATGAAGTCGCCGCGCAATTGGCGGGCAAACCCCGCCTTGCCTTTTGGTGCGGACGCTACGAAGGCATTGATCAACGCTTTATCGATCAGCATATTGATGCGGAAATTTCGCTGGGCGATTTTGTCTTATCCGGCGGCGAAATCGCCGCTGCGGTCATTGCCGACGCGGTCTGCCGCTTGATTGACGGCGTCTTGGGAGACGGACAATCCGCCTGTCAGGATTCCTTCCACAATAAACTTTTAGACCACCCCCACTATACACGCCCTGAAATTGCTGATAAAATCTGCGCCCCTGAAATACTGCTCAGTGGCAATCATGCGCTTATCGCCCGTTGGCGCATGAAACAGGCACTGGGCAGAACGTTTTTACTGCGTCCTGATATTTTTGCTGAACTTAACCTCAGCCGGACGCAGCAAAGTTTATTAAATGAATTTTTAGCTGAAACCCATTTTTCTGGAGAGCCGTCATGAGCAACATCATCGACACCCTTGAACAAGAACAATTTAAAACCGATTTACCTGAATTCAACCCAGGCGATACCGTTGTCGTACAAGTCAAAGTACGCGAAGGCAACCGTGAACGTTTGCAGGCTTTTGAAGGCGTAGTTATCGCTAAGAAAAACCGTGGTTTAGGTTCATCTTTCACTGTGCGCAAAATTTCTCACGGCGAAGGTGTCGAGCGCGTTTTCCAAACGCACAGCCCTTTGATTGATTCCGTGAGCGTCAAACGCCGCGGCGACGTACGCCGTGCGAAATTATATTATCTGCGCGGATTGGAAGGCAAAGCAGCACGTATCAAAGAAAAACTTGATACCAAAAAAGCCGCTGCTGAATAAGGAAAATATGCAGACACTTGAATTTCAAGACTGTATCTCGCAAATCGCCGCATTGTGTGCAAACGCTTCTGCGGCGATTTTGTCATTCTATGGTCATCAAGATCATATGGGCATTGTCATTAAAGACGACAAATCCCCTTTAACGCAGGCGGATCTTGCCGCTGACCGCATTCTCAACGAAGGCTTGGTCAATATTGCGCCCATTCCCGTCGTCAGCGAAGAAAATCTTTCCAGCCAAAACCAGTCATTTGAAGACTATTGGCTGATTGACCCCATTGACGGCACAAAGGAATTTATCCGCCAAAGCGATCAATTTTGCATTGCGATTGCACGTATTTACCGCCACCGCCCGATGTTAGGCTTGATTTATTCTCCCACTCGGCGCTGCTATTGGTATGCTGGCGCAGGTATGGGCGCGTATAAAGTAAGCCCAAATCAAGCGCCGCAACGCCTGCACTGCCGCCGTTTCAATCCCGCAGAACCGCGTCTATTGACCGCCGGCATCAACGTCAGCAAGCGTGTGCATCATTTTTTGCAATCGCAATTCGGCGAATATCGGCATGTCAGCCAAGCCAGTGCGCTGAAATTCTGCCGAATGGCGGAAGGCGATGCCGATTTTTACGTCAAACTGTCGCTCGGCGGCAGCGAATGGGATATTGCGGCAGGCGATATTTTGCTTAGCGAAGCCGGCGGTGGTCTTCGCTACTTTCCGCAGCTCACCGCCATCGATTATGGCGCGCGCGAACATCTGCAAAATCCGCCTTTCCTTGCCTATGGCGCCGGCTTTGACGACAGCCGCATCGCCGCTTACTTTCAAGCCATGCAAGCACTGTTTGCCGCCGAACAGCAGACCTCACGCACACCGTCGCCATTTTTTTAATTACAGACACACATCATGACTAAAACCGTTGAACTCCTTGCCCCAGCCGGCTCAATCAAAACCATGCGCTATGCTTTTGCCTATGGCGCCGATGCTGTTTACGCAGGCTCCGCCCGCTATTCCCTGCGCATGCGCGGCAATGAATTCACGGACGAAAACCTCAAACAAGGCATTGATGAAGCGCATGCCTTGGGCAAACATTTCTATCTCACGGTCAATACCCAGCCGCATAATTACAAACTCGACACCGCTTTGCGCGATCTTGCGCCTTCGCTTGCCGCCAAGCCTGATGCGCTGATTATGTCCGACCCCGGGCTTATTATGATTGTCAAAGAAGCCTATCCTGATATGCCCATTCATCTCTCCGTGCAGGCCAATACCGTGAATTGGGCGACCGTGAAATTTTGGCAGCAAAACGGCGTCAGCCGCGTCATTTTGTCGCGCGAACTCTCGCTGAAAGAAATCGCCGAAATCCGCCAACGCTGCCCCGATATGGAGCTGGAAGTATTCGTCCACGGCGCCTTATGTATGGCGTATTCCGGACGCTGCTTGCTCTCGGGCTATTTCAACAACCGCGACCCCAACCAAGGCACTTGCACCAATGCCTGCCGCTGGAAATACAAAACCCATGCCAGCACCGAGGAAGAAGAAGGCGAATTCATCCCCACGCCCGATTTAATCTTCTCTCCCGATGCACTAAGCGGCATCACGGACAGTCGCGAACGCCACCCTTTGGCTGACGGCGTGTATTATCTGGAAGAAGAAAACCGCCCCGGCGAATACATGGAAATCACCGAAGACGAACACGGCACCTATATCATGAACAGCCGCGACCTACGCGCGATTGAACACGTTGGCGAACTCGTGAAAATCGGTGTGGACTGTCTGAAAATCGAAGGACGCACCAAATCCCATTACTATGCCGCCCGCACCGCCCAACTCTACCGCCAAGCGATTGACGACGCTTATGCGGGACGCGATTTTAATCCCGATCTGAATGAAAAACTGGAAGGACTGGCGAACCGCGGCTATACGGACGGCTTTTTCGTGCGCCGCCAAATCAAAGCCCAGCAAAACTACGCCACAGGCTCGTCCAATGCCGCGACGCAGCAATTTGTCGGCGAAGTCATCGCCTATGATGCGGAAAAAGGCTTGGCGACCATTGAAGCCAAAAACCATTTCCAAAGCGGCGACCGCGTGGAAATCATCAGCCCCAACGGCAACCGCGAAATCACCATCGGCAGTCTTTTCGACCGCAAAAACTGCGAAATCGTTCCGGCGGCAAAAGGCAGCGGCTGGCAGGTGCAAACCGACATCGGCGAAGTGGATACCTTTACCCTTTTAGCTAAAAACCTTTCTTAAGTCCTATTCATCGGTAAAGCGGTGCGGGCATGAATCTTCTACCGCAAAACTCAGTCTTTGATTCAGCAAGCCTATGCTACACTGAGCCTTTTCATCAAAAAGGAAAACATATAGACTGGAAAGGCGGCAGACGCAGCAATAATGTGCAAGACAGACGCGGCGCCGGTATGAAAGCCGGCGGCATCGGCTTAGGTGGCATCGTTATAGTCAAAGAATTGAAAAAGTATTACGGATTTGGTTCGCCTTGCCGTACGCTCTGTACTGCCTGCGGCTCGCCGCCTTGTACTACTTTTTCACTTCTCCGACTATATACTTACTAAACCCCAAAATAACACTTAAAACCTTCTTCGATTGTATCAAACTCTGCCAAATGACTTCTAAGCCATCTCTTAATCGTTGCCCAAGTTTGCTCTATTGGATTTAGCTCAGGTGAGTAAGGTGGTAATGGTAAGATGATGTGTTTGTATGGCGTGTTATTGATAAGCTCTTGCAAGTGTTTCATTCTGTGAAATCTTGCATTATCTAAGATGATGATACAAGGCTTGCCTGTTTGTTTGGTGTGATTGTTAAGACAAGGCAGTAGCATTTGTT
>NZ_JBXGGR010000097.1:0-16082 GCF_056855035.1 Suttonella sp. | reverse complement strand
TCTTGCAAGGTCTGCTTCTTACAATCAGGAACGATTTCCGTATAAACCCTGCCCTCACGTTCGAATATACCGAATACAGGCTGTTTCAACGTTCCTCTGCCGCGTTTGAGTTTGCCATGAAAGCCTCGTTGCCGCCTGGCGCCAAAATAACTTTCATCGCCTTCTATGCTTCCATAGAGTTGTTCCTTAAGTTCACTCTGATGGCGATAGATTTCCTGACGAAAGATGTTGTACCAATGATTGATGGCATTGCGATTAAAACCAGTCAGCAAAGCGGTTTTTGAGGCTTCAATATCGGCACAAAAGTGGCGCATAATATTTCTGAGGTGATATCTTCTTAATTTACTGTTGTATCTCATTTTTCTAGTCTAACAGAGTGATTCTGCTAGTCTAGAGCAAAAATAAAAATCACCCTGTTTTTATTTAACTTAGCAAAATTTTTCTATCAAAAGCCAAGCAATCAAAGCAATCTTTACAGAAATAACCTAAGATATAACCTCTTATGATATCAAGGGAAATTATATGTGGACTACCGAACGGCGTTACCGCCCTTTAAACCAAGAGAGCATGGCGGAATACGAAGCCTTATGCCGGCAAGCGGCGCAAAGCCCGTGGCGGCAGCATTATCACATTCAGCCGCCGGCTGGCCTGCTCAATGACCCTAACGGTTTTTGCTATCATCAGGGCAAATATCATCTGTTTTACCAATGGTTTCCCCTAGGGCCGGTGCATGGTCTGAAATATTGGCATCATCTGGTCAGCGATAATTTGCTGGATTTTACTTCTCAGGGCATCGGCATTGCGCCCGATACGCTTGAAGACAGCCACGGCGCTTATTCTGGCAGCGCCATCAGTTTCGGCGACAAGATGCTGATTGCCTATACGGGCAATCATCGCGATGCCGATTGGCAGCGGATTCCTTATCAGCGCAGCGCTTTTTTAACTGCCGACAATCAGCTGGAAAAACATCTACCCTTTTTATGCGGCGCACCGGCTGGCTATACCGAGCATTGCCGCGATCCCAAATTGTGGCAAAACGCGGACGGCAGCTATGGCATGCTCTTGGGAGCGCAAAGAGAGAATCTGAGCGGCACGGTCTTGTATTTGCGCAGCGCAGACGGTTTGCAATGGCAGTTGGAAGGCGAAGTCGATTGCGCCTTGCCGCAATTCGGCTATATGTGGGAATGCCCTGATTATTTTCCCTTGGACGGTCGGGACGTGCTGATATTCTGCCCGCAGGGGCTTCAGGATTATCCCAATATTTACCAATGCGGCTATTTACTAGGCAGCTTTGATCAGGAGCGGCGGATATTTCGGCATCAAGGCTTTCAGGAATTGGATTTGGGCTTTGAATACTATGCCGCGCAAAGCACGCTGGGCAAGGCGGGGGAAAGAATTGTCATTGCATGGTTCGGTCTGCCCGATATGAGCTGCCCGACGGCAGCAGACGGCTGGGCGCATTGCTTGAGTTTGCCGCGCGTCTTAAGTATCGAAGGCGAAAAATTCTATCAGCGTCCTTTGCCTGCTTTGGCGGAATTGCGCAAAGGCGGCACCCATGACGGTGTGCATTACGAATTATTGCTCAGCAATCCTGATAATGCGCCTTTCAGCCTGCGTTTGCGCATGGGCGAATACGAGGGCAAAAACGAAGAAACGCTGCTGCATTATGACGGACAGTATTTGGTCTTTGACCGCAGCCGCAGCGGCTTATCGCCCGAGCCTGAAATCGCCTTGCCGGCAGGCAAAGGCGGACATGTGCGGCGTTTGGCAATCACAGAAATTACCGATGTGCAGATATTTTCCGACAGTTCTTCGCTGGAAATCTTTATCAATCGGGGCGAATTTGTGATGAGCGGAAGGATTTATCCGCAAAGCACAGCCGACGGTCTGCAATATCAGCTGGGGGAGAACGCCGGCATTGAGTTTTACGCACTTTAGAGGAGAAATATATGGCGCTTTATGCAATCGGCGAATGTCTGATTGATTTTATTCCCAATCAAAGCGGTGCACCTGATGATGAGAGTTTGTACCGCCCTGCGGTCGGCGGCGCGCCGCTGAATGTCGCCGCCGCTTATGCCAAAATGGGCGGCAGCAGTTATATCTTAAGCCAAGTCGGCGATGACGATTTCGGACGCCTTATTGAGCGCAAAGCTGCGGCGGTGGGCGTGGATACGCGTTATTTGCGCCGCAGCAGCCAAGCCAAGACGGGCTTAGCCTTTGTCAGTCTCTTAGACAACGGCGAACGCAGTTTTTCTTTTTATCGCTCGCCTTCGGCGGATATGCTTTATCAGCCTGAATATGTGGATGAAATTGCGGTGCAGGCTGGGGATATTCTGCATTTTTGCTCGGTGGCGCTGATGCCCTCGCCCATGCGAGAAGCACATCGCCGTGCGATAGAACGTTTTCGCGCGGCAGGGGGATTGATTTCTTTTGATGTGAACGTGCGTTTGCCGCTGTGGGAGAATCCGCAAGATTTATATCAAGCCATCTGGGACTTTCTGCCGCTCGCCGATATCGTGAAAATTTCTGATGACGAACTGGCATTTGTCAGCGGTTGCGAGGCGGTAGAAGAAGGTATTGCGTCTTTGTTTGTCGGTGCGGTGCGTCATGTCATCCTAACCGCCGGTGCGCAAGGCGCAAGCTATTATCAGGCGACAGGCAAAACGACGGCGGTTGAGAGTATCGCCGTCAAAGCAGTCGATGCCACCGGTGCCGGCGATGCCTTTATCGGCACTTTCCTTGCCCATTGGCACAGTTATCACCATCAGATGCCCGAGCTGCTGTGCCTTGCCGCCGCAGCCGGCGCAATGACGACTTTGCAACGCGGCGCCATCAACAGTATTCCCACACGTTCTGAATTAGACGCTTTTCTTAAGGAGCATTCCAAATGAGCCAATACCAACACATTGCCGAACAAATCATTGCAGCGGTCGGCGGCAAAGACAATATCTTAGCCGCCACCCATTGCGCCACCCGTCTGCGCATGGTCTTAAAAGACGAAAGTCTGATTGATACCGTCGCTATTGAAGCGATTGAGTCCGCCAAAGGGCATTTCCTGACCGCAGGACAATTCCAAATCATCTTCGGCACAGGCACGGTTAACAGCGTAACCCAAGCCCTGCTGCAACTGACGGGCGCGCAATCGGTCAGCACCACCGAAGCCAAAGCCTTAGGTGCAGAAAAAGGCAATATTTTCCAGCGTTTTATCAAAATGCTGTCCGATATTTTCGTGCCGATTATTCCTGCGATAGTGGCGGGCGGCTTATTGATGGGGCTGAATAATGTCTTTACCGCCAATGGATTGATTGTAGAAGGCAAATCGCTGATTGAAGCCTATCCGCAATGGGCGGCATTAGCCGAGATGATTAATACCTTCGCCAACGCGCCCTTTGTCTTCCTGCCGATTTTAATCGCCTTTTCCGCCACGAAAATTTTTGGCGGCAATCCTTTCTTGGGCGCGGTTTTGGGCATGATTATGGTGCACCCCGATTTGACCAATAATTACGCCTTGGCAGAAGCCATACGCACGAACACTCTGGGTTATTGGGAATTTTTCGGACATCAATTTGCCAAAGTCGGCTATCAAGGCACCGTTCTGCCGATTTTGGTCTGCAGCTGGATACTGGCGAAACTCGAATGCAGCATCCGCCGCGTGATGCCCGCCAGTTTGGATTTGCTACTCACGCCATTACTCAGCATCTTTATCACTGCAATTCTGACCTTCAGCATTGTCGGGCCGATAACCCGCGATGCCGGTATTGCCTTTACGGATGCCGTGCAATGGCTGTATAACAGTTCAGGTGCCATCGGTGCGGCGATTTTCGGTGCGGTTTATGCGCCGATTGTGATTACCGGCATGCACAACAGCTTTATTCCAGTGGAAACCCAGCTGATTGCCGATTTGGCGAAATCAGGCGGTACCTTCATTTTCCCGATAGCTGCTATGAATAACGTTGCCCAAGGGGCGGCAGCCTTTGCTGCGCTGTGGATTAGTCGCGATGCCAAACTCAAAAGCATTGCGGGCGCTTCGGGCATTTCCGCTGTTTTAGGCATTACCGAGCCGGCGATGTTCGGTGTGAATCTGCGTCTGCGCTATCCTTTCTATGCTGCCTTAATCGGCACGGCGCTTGCCAGCGCCTTTATCGCCCTGTTTAAAGTCAAAGCGGTGGCGCTGGGCGCGGCAGGGATTCCGGGCATTATTTCCATTCGCGCCGACAGCATCATTCCTTATGTTATCGGCATGGCGATTTCCTTTGCCGCTACCTTTGCCCTGACTTTTGTCTTTTCCAAACAGCGCCGTTTTCAGGCGGCAGCGGTAAATCCTGCGCCACAAGCCAATCAGGCTAAAGCGGTAGAAACTGCGGCTGTGGAAAATGCCTCTGCGGTAGCGGGTCGCAATCCTTTCCCGCAGGAATGGCAAATGCCTTTGGCGGGTGATATCATCGCCCTGGAACAAGTGCCTGATCCCGCCTTTGCCTCAGGCGCCATGGGCGCAGGCTTTGCCATTGTGCCTAGCGGCAATCAAGTTATCAGTCCGGTTAATGGCACAATTGCCGCCGTCTTCCCTAGTAGACACGCGATAGGCATTGAAGCGGATAACGGCTTGGAAATCTTGATACATGTCGGCATCGATACCGTGAAATTAAACGGCGAAGGCTTTACTCAGCATGTGCAAGAAGGGCAGGCAGTACAAGCCGGCGAACTCTTGCTGACGGTGGATTTCGCCGCCATTGAAGACAAAGTGCCGAGCATCATCACGCCGGTGGTCTTTACCGCCATGGATAACGGCGAAAAGGTGCGGATAGAAAATCAGCGCCCTATTCTGAGCGAATAAATCCTTCAAACGTAAAAAATCCCCTCTTTTCAAAGAAGGGATTTTTTTCTGCAAGATTAGCCACTTAACCATGCTGCGCTTCATAAGCAGCAATGGCTTCTTCGTGCAGCAGAGTTAAGCTGATGTTGTCCTGCCCTTTGAGCAGACGTTGCCGCCAATCTTCGCCAATTTCAAAAGCATAACTGTCTTCGCCTACGCACACGACTTTGTTTTCCAAATCGACGGTAATTGCTTGCGAAGGCGGCAAGGCGGCGAGTTTTTCACGCACATCGCGCGGTAAAACAATCGGCAAATTGCCGTTATTCAGCCAATTATTATAGAAAATATCGGAATAACCGCCGGCGATGACTACCCGCAGCCCTGCATCTTGCAAAGCCCATGCCGCATGTTCGCGACTAGAACCGCAGCCGAAATTCTCGCCGGTAATCAAAATGCCCGCGCCTTGATATTGCGGCTGATTCAAGGGAAATTCCTCTTTTAAGCGGCGGTCTTCATGATAGCGCCAAGGATCGAAAGCAAATTCGCCGAAGCCGGTTTTAAAAATGCTTTTAAGATATTGTTTGGGAATAATAATATCGGTGTCGATATTGTCAGCCATCACCGGTACGGTCGTGGCGGTATAAACGGTTAAGGGTTTCATTATGCTAATTCCTTTTCCCAATCCGGACGGGAGATGTCGATAAAGCGTCCTGCGACGGCGGCAGCAGCAGCCATTGCCGGACTGACCAAATGCGTGCGCGCGTTTTTGCCCTGTCTGCCTTCAAAATTGCGGTTTGACGTGCTGGCGCAATGTTCATAAGCAGGGATTAAATCAGGGTTCATGCCGAGACAAGTCGAGCAACCCGGTTCGCGCCATTGGCAGCCGGCGTCGATAAAGATTTTATCCAGTCCCTCCGCTTCGGCTTCGTGTTTAACCTGCATCGAACCCGGCACAATAACGGCGGTAATATGCGCCGCGACTTTGCGCCCCTTCAAAATATGCGCCGCTTCGCGCAAATCGGAAAGCCGCCCATTAGTGCAGGAACCGATAAAGACATGTTTTAGCGGAATATCTTTTTTCGCCATACCGCCTGAAATCGCCATATATTCCAAGGCTTTTTCATTTGCCGCCGCTTGTGCCGGCACATTTTCCTCAATGCCGCCGCCCATGCCGGGATGCGTGCCCCAAGTAACCTGCGGCGTGAGTGTATTCACATCAATCACAATCAATTGATCATAATCGCTTTCGCTGTCGGTTTTGAGTGTTTTCCAATCTTCCACCGCCGCCAGATAAGCATCGCCTTTAGGCGCATAAATGCGTCCTTTGACATAATCAAAAGTGGTTTGATCGGGCGCGACCAAGCCGACTTTCGCACCGCCTTCAATCGACATATTGCACAGCGTCATGCGCTCTTCCATGCTCATGTTTGCAATCGTATCGCCGAAAAATTCCATCGCATAGCCGCTGCCGACCGATACGCCGTAGCGGTTCAGAATATGCAAAATCACATCTTTGGCATACACGCCTGCTTTGAGTTTGCCCGTGACTTTGATGCCGAGATTTTTCAATTTCGGCTGCCACAACGTTTGCGTGGCAAGCACATGTTCGACTTCCGAGGTGCCGATACCGTGCGCCAATGCACCGAAAGCGCCATGCGTGGCGGTGTGGCTGTCGCCGCAGACAATCGTCTTACCCGGCAAAGTCAGCCCCAATTCGGGTCCGACCATATGCACGATGCCGTTGCGCTCATCAAACATATCCGCCAATTCAATCCCGAATTCCGCGCAATTGCGCGCCAAAGCGTCTAATTGCGCCTTTGAGACCTCATCGCGAATCGCTTGCCGATCCGCCAAAATGGTCGGGGTATTATGATCCATCGTCGCGAAAGTCTTATCCGGACGGCGTACTTTGCGCCCCGCCATACGCAGACCGTCAAAAGCCTGCGGCGTCGTCACTTCGTGGATTAAATGCTGATCGATATACAGTAATTGCAAGGCCTCGCCATGCCCTGCAATAACATGCCTGTCCCAAAGTTTGTCGTATAAACTGCTCATGATGTTTTCCTATTTATAAATGCCGTATCAATTCGGCGGTAAATTCGGCGGTGGAAAGCGGATTGGTTTTGTTTAAATCGCCGGTCAAACGGTTACTCTGCATCATTTTCTCTACCGCCGCTTCAATCGCTTCAGCGGCAGCGCTTTGTCCCAAACTATGACGCAGCATCATCGCCGCCGATAAAATCGTTGCAATCGGATTGGCAATGCCCTTGCCGGCAATATCCGGCGCGCTGCCGTGCGCAGGCTCATACAAATACGGACCTTGCGCATTAAAACTCGCCGAAGCCAATACGCCCAAACTGCCGCCTAGAACGCTCGCCTCATCGGAAAGAATATCGCCGAACAGATTTTCCGTCACTATCACGTCAAAATCCGCCGGACGCGTAACCAAATGCATCGCCATCGCATCGACATACTCATGACTGACCTGCACTTCAGGATAATCCGCCGCTACTATTTGCACACGCTGCCGCCATAATTTGCTGCTTGCCAGCACATTCGCCTTATCCACCGACACCAGCTTTTTGCGCCGCGTCTGCGCCAAGCGGAAAGCATAATGCAGGACACGATCAATTTGCGCGACCGTATAAGTAATCGAATCTAAGGCTTCCTGCTCGCCCAAATGCCGCGGCTCGCCGAAATAGGCGCCGCCGGATAACTCGCGCACAATCACCAAATCCGTGCCATCGACAATCTCAGGTTTAATCGGCGAATGCTGAAGCAATGCACCCGAAACCTTCAAAGGACGCACATTGGCAAACACATCCAGCGCTTTGCGCAAAGCTAACAAACCTTGCTCGGGACGCTGCGTGGCACTATCCCATTTCGGACCGCCGACCGAGCCTAAAAACACCGCATCACAATCTTTTATCGCTGCCTGTACAGGCGCGGCAAACGGTTCGCCATACACATCAATCCCCGCGCCGCCAAAAGCAAAATCCTGCCACTCAATAGCAAAATCAAAACGCGTCTGTACCGCCGCCAATACCTGCTTGGCACTCGCCACGATTTCAGGCCCGATACCGTCGCCGGCCAAACATACAATGTTATATTGCTGCATTTCTTTCCCTAGTCTTCATTACAAAGACAGGCATTATACGCATTGCCGGCATTTTTTCTCACTAAAAAACGAGCGTATTTGGCAAAACATTAGGCAAAAACACTCACAATTTGCGCCGATAAGATATTTTTCGCTGTGCTGTAAAAGGCAGCGCTGCCAAAGCGCTGATTGACGGATTTTTCTCAGCCGCGTATAGTCTCGCTATACAGGAGCGGATATGATTCGAAGTTTCAAACATAAAGGCTTGGAGAAGTTTTTCAAAACAGGCAGCACGGCGGGCATTCAAACCAATCATGCGGCTAAATTACGCCTGCAATTAACCACTTTAAACAACGCCACTTGTCCGCAGGATATGAATGCTCCCTCATGGCGATTGCATCAACTTTCAGGCAATTTGAAAGACCATTGGAGCATTACCGTTAACAGCAATTGGCGCCTGACTTTCCGCTTTGAAAACGGCAATGCCGAAATTGTTGACTATCAGAATTATCACTAAGGAGCAAAAAATGAACATGCACAATCCCGCACATCCCGGCTTGGTGTTAAGAGAATATTTAGAAGATATCAGCATTACCGAAGCAGCGCAGCGCTTAGGCGTTACGCGCGCCGCCTTATCGCGTATCCTCAACGGCAAAGCCGCCATCAGCGCGGAAATGGCGGTACGCATATCCATCTTATTAAAAACCAGCAGCACCATGTGGATTAACATGCAAGCCGCCTACGATTTATGGCAGGCGGAACAACGCAATCACGATTTTGTGATTCCGCTATCGGAACCTTTACCGCTGGAGGCCTAACATCAGGCGGTATCATCCGTCTGATTTCTGCTATTCTAGCCCCTCTTTTTTAGCAACCATGCGCGCTGCGCTGCCTAGTCCTATGATGTACTAGGCATGAGGCATCGCGCTTAAAACGCCCTATGACCTCTATTACCCATTATCTGCAAGCTGCCCGTATCTACACCGACTCACGCGCCCTGATTCTCTTTGCCTTCGGCATTGCCGCCGGTCTGCCGAATGTTTTGATTTTTTCCACCCTGACCCTATGGCTGGGCGAAGCGGGCATCAAACGCGAAACCATCACTTTATTCAGCTGGGCATCACTGGCATATTCTTTCAAATTCATTTGGGCGCCGCTATTGGATTCCCTGCAATTACCGCTGCTTTCGCCGCGTTTGGGGAAACGCCGTGCTTGGCTCTTATTCAGCCAAATCGGCGTGGTTGCCGCGCTTTGCCTGATGGCGCTGACCAATCCGCAAACGCCGCAAGCGCTCTTTATCATGGCGGCGGCAGCCGTACTGGTCGGCTTCTTTTCCGCCACCCAAGACATCGCCATTGATGCCTACCGTATTGAAATCGCCGAAGGCAATATTCAACTGCAAGCCGTGACCTCTGCCATGTATGTGGCGGGCTATCGCGTCGGCATGCTGATTGCCGGCGCAGGCGCACTCTATCTCGCCGAATATTTAGGCTCCAGCACCAAGGGTTATCACTATCAGGCTTGGCAATACACCTATCTTTGCATGGCAGTAACGATGGCAATCGCACTGCTGATAACCCTGCTCTCGCCGACGCCCACAACGGACAATAATGCTGCCGCACATATCAGCACCGGCAATAATCTGCGCCTCTTCGCCTTATTTCTGCTCAGCATTGCCGCCTTCATTCTCGCCTTTCGCTTAAGCAGTGCCGTCTTTACCTTCGGCGGCAGTCCCCTCATCGCCTTTATCCGCGAATTACTGCGCTTTGCCGCCGCTACTGCCGCCGCCACCGCCGCCGCTTATATGGCAATACGCGCAGGACTCATCGCCAAAAACATTGCCGCGCAAGCATGGCTGATGCCGATTAGCAACTTCTTTGAACGCTACGGCAAATCCGCCCTATGGCTCTTGCTGCTGATCGGCTTTTACCGCATTTCCGACATCGTCGCCGGTGCAATTGCCAATACCTTCTATCAAGACAGCGGCTTTAGCAAAAGCGAGATTGCCAAAGTCTCCAAAGTCTTCGGCTTATTAATGATCCTATTCGGCGGTTTTTTAGGCGGATTGCTCTCGCAGCGCATCGCCCTGATGCGCCTCATGCTGCTGGGCGGACTGCTTGCCAGCCTGACCAATCTGCTCTTTGCGGTTTTGCACTACTATCCTCAAATGCCCATGCTCTATCTCACGATCAGCTTTGATAATTTTGCCATGGGACTGAGCAATACCGTCTTTGTCGCCTTTCTATCCGCATTAACCAGCATCCGCTTCACCGCTACGCAATACGCCATCTTCAGCTCATTCATGACCCTATTCCCGAAAATCCTCGGCGGCTACAGCGGCGCCATGGTTGACAATATGGGAGGCTACCCTGCCTTCTTCTGCTTTACCGCCGCCCTCGGGCTACCCGTTTTATGGCTGATTCATTTCATCGGACGGCGCATGGAATTTACCCATCAACAGCAGCCCTGACGCGCTATACTATGCTATACTATATAGTCGGAGAGGTGAGAAAGTAGTACAAGGCGGCGAGCCGCAGACAGTACAAGAGCGTACGGCAAGGCGGGCCAACGCCGTAATACTTTTTCAATTCTTCGACTATAGCCGCTCATTTACTCGGAGTCTGCCCCCATGCCAAACATCAAAATCATCTTCTTTGACATTGACGACACCCTAATGCGCAAAGAAGACGGCTATTTACCGCCCGATTTGCCCGACCTCCTGCAAGTCCTCAAAGCCAAAGGCATCTTTACCGCAATTGCCACAGGACGCAGCTTGGGCATCATTCCTAAAGCTATTCAAAACTTTATCCAAACAGCGGGCATCGACATCATCAGCGGCGCAAACGGACAAGTCGCCCTGCATCATGGCGACATCCTGCATGAACATCCCATACCGCAGGAAGACTTAAACCAACTCATCGCCCTTGCCGAAGATAAAAGCTGGGGCTATTTGCTTCACAGTAGAGAAGCGCTCTGCATTTCAAGACTCGATCACCGCGTTATGCAGGCTATGTACGGCGTAGAACCCTGGTTTGTCCATCCCAAACTGCATCAAGAAAGCGCCATCCATCAATTCGGCTACTTCATTAACAGCCAAGAAGCCGCCGAACTCGCCCAAGAACTGCCGCAATTAAGATTAAGCGACCGCTACATCTACACCCCTTGGCATGAATACGGCTGCGACCTCATTCCCAGCCAAGGCAGCAAAGCCCGCGGCATTCGCGAAATCTGCGACAGCCTGAATATCGACATCAGCCAAGTCGCCGCTTTCGGCGACGGACTCAACGACATCGACATGCTCAAAAGCGTCGGACTCGGCATCGCCATGGGCAATGCCTGCGAAGAACTCAAAGCCGTCGCCGATTACATTACCGACGACATCGACCGGCAAGGCATTGCCAATGCCCTGCGCCATTTTCAACTCATCTAAAGGAAACATCATGAAAAAGCACCTTATTTTACTCGGCCTATGCAGCATCATGCTCCATGCCTGCGACAGCAACAAAGCCGAAAGCCAAAGCAAAGCAGAAGACAACCCCATGTTAAAACTGCAAAATGACACCACAAATAGGGCGCAAAACGCCGTCAATCAAGCCACCCAAGAACAAAGTAAACAACTCGAGGCCATCGGACAATGAGTAAAAGCGACAGCAATCCGCTGAACATAGACGTTATTTCTATTCAATCACAAGTCGTTTACGGCATGGTCGGCAACAATGCTGTCGTGCCCGTTCTGCAAGCCCATGGCTTAAACGTCTGCATCGTCCCCACCGTCTATCTGTCCAACTCGCCGCTCTATAACAGCCTTCACGGCGGCGTGATTCCCGAAGACTGGTTTGCCGGCTACCTGCAAGCCATTGAAGACCGCGGCGTGCTGAATAAATGCCGCAGCATCCTGCTCGGCTACCTCGGCAGCAGCGCGCAAGCCGACATCCTCAGCACATGGCTGGAAAAAGTGCAGCAACAACATCCGCACATCGCCATACAAATCGACCCCGTACTCGGCGACATCGACTGCGGCTTCTACGTCGATCAAAGCCTCAACCAAGCCTACCGCGAAAAACTGCGCTACCTTGCCCACGGCATGACGCCCAACCACTTCGAGCTAGAATGCCTGTGTGGTGAAAAACTGCAAAGCCTCGAGCAAACCATTGCCGGTGCACGCAGCCTGCTTTCAGAACAAACCCAATGGATTATCACCACCAGCGCTGCGCCCGAAACATGGCAGGAAGGGCAAATGCAAATCCTGATTGTGCAAAAAGACGGATATGAAGTGCAAACTCATGCCTACCACAAAACCTCCGCCCAAGGCACCGGCGACACCTTTGCCTCTACCCTTGCCGCGCAGATGCTCAAAGGCAAAAGCCTCAGCGAAGCCACGCGCCTCGCCTCCGAGCAAGTCGTGCGCACCATCTTGCGCACCAATGCCGAAGACAGCAATGAACTGCAACTCATCGCCACTCTGCAACAATAATCCTCCCGACGCCATGCGCATACTTTGAGCATGGCGTCCGCCTTTATAAAGCAAGCGCTAGGCACGCCAAGCAAAAGCCTGCCTTCGCAATTCTTGCTCATTGGTGCCGCATTACCTAAAATGCTCTTTTTTCAGAACCCCCTCATTAAATATGTCAGATCAAGAACCCCCTAAAAAAATTCCCAAACTTGCTTATGCACTGATTGCAACGGCAGGTTTGGGTATGCTGTTTCTCGACAATCCTTTCTCGCAAAATCAGCATGTTGATAATGCGGTTGCCGATGTGAACGGACAGGAAATCAGCCGTCATCAAGTCGATCGCATGTTTAGCGATTTGCGCGCGCGCGCCAATCCCGACATTGCCGACAGCACCTTGCGCCAAAATGCCCTCGATGCGCTGATTAGCCAAGTCTTGCTGCGTCAGCATGCCTTGGGCAGTGGCTATCAATTATCCGATCAAGCTCTGTATCAATACATTAAAGGCGAATTCGGCGACGAAGCCACTTATCAGCAAATGCTGGACAGCAACCGCATCACGGCGCAAGCCTATCAGGAAGGGTTGCGCCAAAGCCAAAGCGTGGAAAACTACTACCGCATACTCAGCGCCGCTGCTGCCGCACCTGAAGCGAACCAAGCCCTACTGGCGCAATTAAGCCTTGCCCGCGACGTGCACAGCATCCGCATTCCGCTTGCGCCTTTTGCCGCGCAAATCGCTGTGGACGAAGTGGCATTGGCGCAATATTTCCAAGAGCATCAAGGCGAATATTTAAGCCAGCCTTGGGTCAATATCAGCTATCTTTTGCTCAACCCTGCCGCGCTTGCCGACCCTAGCCAAATCACGGCAGAACAATTAGCCGCCGCCCGTGCGCAACGCGCCGAAAATGTGGTGCGCGGCGGACAATATCTGATTTTCGACCATGCTGCCGATGCCGAACAGGCCGCTGCCGACATCGGCGCAGGCAATCGTAGTTTCGCCGATGTTTCCGCCGCGATTAACCAAGGCGAGATTGCAGGGCAAGCGGGCGATTTGAACCCGAATGCCAAAGGCAAAGGCATCAGCAAAGAAGTCGATGAAGCCTTGTTTGCCATCGACAGCATCGGCGGTGTATCGCCGGTTTTTAACACCGAATACGGTGCAATGCTCGTGCAACTAGGGAGCATCGAAGGTGCGGAAAATCTTGACGACGCCGCCCTGCGGCAGGAAATCGCACGCGAGCAAAGCCAAGAACAATTCATCGACATTGCCAACCGCCTTTTTGACGCCGCGCAAAGCGGCACGCCTTTAGCCGATTTGGCGCATCAGGCAGGACTAAGCGTAGCGCATTTGGAGGGCGTCAATCCGAGCAGCCAGCAAGCCGAATGGTTAAGCCATGCCCAAGTGCAGGAAGCCTTGTTCGGTGGCAAAGCCTTGGCGGTCAAAGCGCCTGTACAGGCAATCGATTTAGGCAATGCCAGCTTGTTTATGGTCGTTGATGAGCGCGGCGAAGCTGCACCGCAGCCATTGAAAAACGTGCGCGAGCAAGTGGTGCAGGACTATCAAAACGAGAAGGCAAAAGCCGACCAGCAAGCGGCAGCAAAAGCGATTGAAGAAGCCTTGGCGAACGCCTCCGCCGAATTGGGCGAGCTGATCGCGCAAGCGCAGGGCGAAGAAGGACACTATAGCCAATTAAGCTATTTGAGCGCGCCCGAGGCAGAGCTCGACCCCATCATGTACAGCTTCTTGATGGAGCAAAACACCCCGCTTGCCAGCCATGAATTGCCCGACCAATCGATTGTGGTAGCGCGCATCAAGGCGGTTTATCCTTTGCCGGAAGACAAAGCCGATGCCCAGCTGCGCGAAATGCTCGGTCAGCAAGAACGCATCGCTCAAATCCGCGCCATGCAGGAAGGCTTAGACCAATGGCTGCGTGCGCAAAGCAAAATTCGCGTGGATAACGCCGCCTTAAGCACTGACTCCGCTGCGAACTAAGCCCCATGCTTTGGCTGATTTTCACGTTCTTTGCCGCCTTTACTCAGGCAGTGCGCAATGCCTTACAAAAGCAGCTCAGCCAAAGCGTGCCGACCCTCGGCGTTACGCTGGCGCGCTTTCTCGCCGCATGGCCTTTAGCATTGCTTTATTTGCTGGCGCAAAGCCGACTCGCCCAAGGGCGCGGCGAAGCCATCGGCTTGGAACAACTAAGCTTTGCCTTTTATCTCTATTGCTTTGCCGCCAGCCTCGCACAAATCATCGCTACCGCCCTAATGGTGCAGCTCTTTCGTTTGAAAAACTATGCCATCGGTGTCGGCTTGGCGCGCAGCGAAGCCATGCTGGCGGCGATTATCGGCGTCTGCTTCTTTAGTAGTCCGCTCAGTCCCTTGGGTTGGCTGGGCGTCATACTCGGCAGCTACGGCGTTCTGCTCTTAAGCGGCGGCACCTTGCGCAGCCTCTCGCCGCGCGTAATCTGCTTAGGGCTTGCCTGCGGATTATGCTTTGCCCTGACATCACTTTGGGTGCGCCAAGCCAGTTTAAGCCTTGCCGCACCGCCCCTGCTCGCCGCCGCTTGGACATTATTCGCCGTGATTTTCATCGAAGCCTGCGGACTCGGCGCCTATTTGCTGTGGCGCGACCGCAATGCCCTGCACCGACTATTGGCGCAACCGCGTCTCTTACTTGCTACCAGCGCAGCATCCTGCATCGCCTCGCTGTTTTGGTTCAGCGCGATGAGCTTGCAAAATGTGGCGATTGTAAAAACCGTCGGGCAAATCGAAATCTTTTTTATGCTGCTGATTTCGCGCTTTGTGTTTAAAGAACAATTGAAAAAACAAGACGGCTTGGGCTTGATGCTGATTTGCTGCGCCGCGCTCTTGCTGCTGTGGCTGTGATTGAAACATCAATACTAGGTTGGGCATTAATGTCTGATAATTATAATTAAGAAAATTTATTATTTGGGCGAAGTAAATACTTATGGCAAAAACACAAAATGCTGAACAAATACTGGTTTTTAAAACTTGTTTACTAATTGTCGAACATATTGATCATCTAGTTGAATATGAAGAAAATACGAAAAAAAGATCGGGTTATCACTCACGATTTTTTGAACATTTATTGCATCGTGAAGAAAATTTTGTTTATTTGGGAAAATCAAAAAATTTAACAGAAGGAATGCGAGTTTATAGGGAGCATGTTGTTCCTTGTGCCTATATGATGTCTGAATTAGAAAGACTCATTAAAGAAAAACGATATTCAAAAGAAGAACTGGCTTGCGCCTTGCAAAAAAATTGGAAAATTGCTCATGTTACAGAAGAGGAGGCAGATTATTTGGATTATGAATTGAAACTGAAGTCTACTATGCCTGCTGGCTGGGATTTTATGACAAGTGATCCTGAAGATAGATTGAAATTGGCAGGTATTCAATTGATATATCCGGTGTAGGTCGGATACTTGTATCTGACATTTTATTCTTAAAAACATTCGCTTAAATTATGAGATTGTCGGATTCAAGAATCCGACCTACAAAATAGCGGTATAATATCAAACATTGAATTATAAATATTTCAAAGGATTAATATGCAATATCGGGGCAAAGGGACATTTTAGGTGCTGTTTTCGAGTTCTTTAGCCCTAAGGGACAAAATAGGTGCTATCTAGCGTTTTTTAAGCAAAATAATCTTTTATAAACTTAACCTTATTCTCCTTTCCCATGCCGCAATGACAAGCT
>NZ_JBXGGR010000091.1:0-8637 GCF_056855035.1 Suttonella sp. | reverse complement strand
TATATCGACAGTTCGGGCGCGGAGACTTTAGAGGAGCTATTGGAATTTTATCAGGAGCGCAATATGCCCGTGCTGATTTGCGGTTTGCGTCCGCAGCCGCAGGATATTCTCAGGCGCTGCGGTTTGATAGAGAAAGTGGGCGCGGAGAATCTTTTCCCCGACCGCCACAGCGCTTATCGGCATTGCGCTTAGGCGGCGTTTTTGAAGAGATTAGCGCTGGCAATGCGGGCAGAAGAAGCTGTTGCGCTGTCCGATGCTTTGTTTTTCGATGACGGCGGCGCAGTTCGGGCAGGCTTCTCCGGCGCGTCCGTAAACGTTCAGGCTTTGTTGGAAGTAGCCGTTAGTGCCGTCGGGTTGTACGAAGTCGCGCAGAGTGGTGCCGCCAAGGGCGATGGCGCGTTGCAGTTCGGCTTTGACTTGTTGCACGAGTTGTTCTGCCTCTGTCGGGCTGATGCTGTTTGCGGGGCGGTTGGGGTGGATGCGGGCTAAAAAGAGGGCTTCGCTGGCGTAAATATTGCCGACGCCGACCACGGTTTCTTGGTTCATGAGATGGGTTTTGACGGCGCTTCTGCGTTTGCGGCTGCTTTGGTAGAAGTAGTCGCCTGTGAAGTCTTGGCTTAAGGGTTCCGGCCCGAGGCGGGCGAGTTGGAGCGGGGTTTGGCGCGGGTCGATAACAGCGAAGCTGCCGAATCTGCGCGGGTCGTGAAAGCGCAGTTGTTGGGTGTTATCGAGGGTAATCAGGATATGGTCATGGGTTTTGCGCGGCGCGGTCAGCGGTACGATGCGTAGGCTGCCGCTCATGCCGAGATGAATCAGCAGGCTGGTGTCGGCTTTGTCGCTGTCGATGATGAGGTATTTGCCGCGGCGGCGGATGGCGGTGAATTGGCGTGCAATCAGTTGTTGCAAGGCTTGATTGTCTATGGCTTGGCGCAGTTTCGCCACGCGGCTTTCAATTTGGGCGATGCGGTGTCCGATGAGGTGGGGTTCGAGTCCGGCGCGGGTGGTTTCGACTTCTGGCAGTTCGGGCATGGTGATTCTCAGTGTTGGTCAAGCCAATAGGATAGGGGCAGGGACAGACGCGGTTTGAGTTGCTCGTGGCAGAGGTAAACGCGGTCTTGATGTTGCAGATAATGACTGCGGCTAAAGGGGTTGTAGGCGCTGAATGTCCAGTCGTCCCCGCCGTTAAAACGCAGGGTAATCGCCGCTTCTTCGGGCGGCAGTTTGACTGCTGTTGCGGGGTAGGACTGCGGGCAGCCGTGGCGGAGTTGCTCCAGCCATGCGGCGAGTTTGGGCGCGGTTTGTCCTTGATGCTGCCAATCGTTTTGGGCTTGGAAGCTCAAGCGGGTGTCGGCACGGATGATTTCCAGACTGTGCAGCGGCTCGGGCAAGGGCAGGGCGGTATCGCGGAGCTGTGTTTCATAGCGATAGAGTACTGCGCAGAGCAGGGCGGCGCCAAGCCAAAAGAGCCAAAGAGCGGTGATGCTTTTCATGTCATGAGAGGCGGTAGCGGCGGATAAAGCGGCGACGCAGATGCAGGTCGAGGAGTAACACAAGGCATGGGAGACCGAGGAGCAGACCTGCCCAGAAGAATTCTTCGCCGCGCTTGAGGCTGATGAATTGGTCGCCCAGTGGGGGGCGGGCGATGGTTTCGCTGCCGCCGGTGTCGGCGATGTGCGAGACGATGGCTTGCGCGAGGGCTAGGTTGCCGCCGCGATGTAAGGCGGCAGCGGTGAATAGGTCGCTGTCGCCCAGTATGAGCAGGGTTTGGGTTTTGCCGTTGATGTCGCGGCTGAGCAGATAGGCAAGTCCCAGCGGTCCTGCCTGTTCGTCTGCATCTGCATTGTGTTCGATATGTCCTGTGATGGGGGCGGTTTCGTTCCAGCTGCGCGGCGAGGATTGGAGCAGAATATGGCGTTGCCAGCCTTCGGCACTGTCTGCCTCGACCGCAAAAGCAACGCTGCCGGCAAGCAAGGGCAATTGCGCGAGTTCGGCGGTAATGGGGTGCTGATTGTTTGCGGCGGCAGGAATGACGCGCGGATCGGCAAGCCCGATTTCCTGTCCCGCCGTATCGACGACTACGCCGGGCAGGACGCGCAGTCCGCTGATGGTCTGCAAGACAGGAGGCAGGAAGTGCTGCTGGGTATCGGTGCTAAAGACGAGGTTTCCGCCTTGGCGGAGGTAGGTGTCGATGGCGGCGTTGAGATGCGCGCTATTATGCGCATCGGGGTCGGCGATAAAGGCAAGGTCGGCGTTTTCGGGCAGATTGATATGACGTTTTAAATCGATGCTGACGATATTCAGCTGCGGGCTTTGCAAGGCGGCATATAAGTCCCGCCACGAACCGCCGATATCGGCAAAGGGCGCGCGTTCGCCGTTGCCTTGCAGATGCACGATTTGCCGCGCTTCTGTGCCTTGCAATGTTAAGATGCTGCGCGCAATGCCTTCGGGCGAGGCGAATTCCAAACGTTCTCCCTTATCGCCGACTTGCACATAAATTTGTCCGATGCGGCTGATGTCGTGATTTTTCACGGCGACGGGGTCGGTGTTGGGATCGATAATGCGCAATTGCAATTGCGGCAGATGTTGGCGCAGTGGAATCAGGCTGTCTTCAATCGCGCGGATGAGGCGGGGATTGTGGTCGATATAGGCATAAATCTCAATCGGCGCCTCAATTGCCGCCAATTGGGCGCTTTGCCGCGCATTGAGCGTGAGCAAAGGTTGTTCGCGCAGCGTGATGCTGCTGCGCAAATTCAGCGATAAATAGCCGCCGCCGAGCAAAACAGCCAGCATCAATACAAAAAGCAGAGAACGGGAAAGCAAGCGCATGAGCGGTTATACTGAAGCAAAAAAGGATATTGTAATGGAAAAAGCGCTGCAAGGGGCGGAGGATATTGCCGCTTTATTGGATTATTTATGGCTGCAAGAAGGTTTCGCGGATAGCAGTTTGCACAGCTACCGCAGCGATTTGCAATTGGCGCAGGCGTATTTGAGCGTGCCTTTGCGCGAGGCGAGTCGGGAAGAATTGGCGCAATGGCTGGCGGCGATGCAGGAAAGCGGCAAATCGGCGGCAACGCGCGCGCGCATGCGTGCCGCCTTAATGCGTTTTTATCGCTTCGCCCTTGCGCAGGCTTGGCGCGAGGATAATCCCGTCACAGAATTGGGGCGGGCGAAAATCCGTCGCCAATTGCCGCCTTTATTAACGGAGGCGCATGTGGAAGCCTTATTAGCCGCACCTGATGTGAATGAAACCTTGGGGCTGCGCGACCGCGCGATGTTGGAAATCCTCTATGCCTGCGGTTTGCGCGTGAGCGAATTGGTCGGGCTGCAATTGCGGCAAGTCGCCATAGACGCGGGTTATCTGCAAATTATCGGCAAGGGCAGCAAAGAACGCTTGGTGCCGATGGGCGAAATGGCATTGGCGGCATTGCAGGAATATTTGCGCCGTGCGCGTCCGTCATTGCTTAACGGGCGCAAAAGCGAAGCGGTCTTTGTCACGGCAAGAGGCGCGGCGCTGACAAGACATGCTTTTTGGCATCGGATTAAATTGCATGCCGCAAAAGCCGGACTGGATGCGGAAAATCTGTCGCCGCATACCCTGCGCCATGCTTTTGCCAGCCATTTATTGGCACATGGTGCGGATTTGCGCAGCGTGCAACTGCTATTGGGGCATAGCAGTCTCTCGACCACGCAGATTTACACCCATATTGCAGACGCCAGATTAAAGCAAATTTTTCAACAGCATCATCCCCGTGCTTAAAAGGGGAATGTGCCGCAAAATGACGTTCTCTTAATTTTATATAAAAAGCCGCTTTTTCAGCGGCGGAAAGCGTTATCATGCGCCAATGAAAACATCTAGTAATACCGCTGCCAATATCCTATTAAGTATCTTGAGTTTAAGCTTTGCTGTGCAAGCCTTTGCTCAAAACCATACGCTCTCGCCGCCGAATCAACGAGTGGAAAATTTACTCAATTACGGTGTCGATTTGCCCTTTTTAGGTCGCAATAGCAATCTCACGCCTGTTCCTAAGCAAGAAAAACAAAATGATAGACAAACAGAAGTGCCGGCACATATTTGGCCTGAGTTTACCAATCAAGCCGAATTTCATACCTTATTGCCGGATTTGACTCATTTGCAAGCTCTGATGCATGACCCTGAAGAATTAGGGGAAATCAGCCTGAGTCCGGTTGCCGGTTTGTATCAGGTAGTTATCGCTAATGACGTTTATTATCTCAGCCGCGACGGACGTTATCTATTTGAGGGCAACCTATTGGATTTGAGCAGCAGGGAAAATTTATCCGATCACCGTCGCAATCAAATGCGCAGGCAATTGCTGTTAGAACTTAACGAAATCGACGTCATCGCTTTCGCACCTAAAAAAGCACAGCATCAGGTCACGGTTTTTATTGATGTGGACTGTCCTTATTGCCGCGTCATCTATGACAAAGCCGGTCAATATAATGAATTGGGTATAGAAATGCACTTTGCGCCCTTCCCGCGTAACGGGCCGAATTCTACAGCGCATGCGCAATTATCGGCGGTATGGTGTGCGGCCGATCGCAAGCAAGCCATGCAGCAAGTCAATCAAGGGTTGGCCTTATCAGCCGTTAATTGTCAGGAATATATTAAAAAACCGCATGTTGTGGGGATGAAAATGGGCGTTAACGCCACTCCGACCTTCGTGCTTGAAAACGGCAGTCTCATCCGCGGCTATGTTGCACCGCAAAATCTTGCCCGTTTATTAGAGAACCAATAGCAAAGGAGTGCGCATAATTATGCAAAGCAGGGGGGATAAAAATCCGCCCAATCGCAGCTGAGAAGACATCTGAAACAGCGTCTGCCGCCGCAGCATTGCATTGCTTACGCTTTTTCAATCATTCAAACGGCGCAAAAATAGAAAAGACGTGTGATAAATCTTGCTATTAAGGCAAAAAACATGTAGCATTTGCGCCTTTATTTTTCGTGTTCGGAGAAACTTATCATGTTTAAAACTTTTAGCGCTACGCCAAGCAGCGTAAGCCGTGATTGGTATGTGATTGATGCTGAGGGGAAAACCCTAGGTCGTTTAGCAACTGAAGTTGCCCGCCGTTTACGCGGCAAACACAAGCCGGAATTCACCCCGCATATCGACACTGGCGACTACATCATCGTTGTCAATGCAGATAAAATTGCAGTAACAGGCAAAAAAGGTCAAGACAAAATGTATTACAGACACACAGGATTCGTGGGTAATATGAAAAGCGCCAATTTTGACCAAATGCAAGAACGCCGCCCCGGCAAAGTCCTCGAATTGGCGGTTAAAGGTATGATGCCTAATGGTCCCTTAGGTCGTGCCCAATTGAAAAAATTAAAAATTTATGCCGGTGCAACACATGAACATGCGGCTCAGCAACCAATCGCGCTTGAAATTTAAGGATTAACAATGTCAGAGCAATATTACGCCACAGGACGCCGCAAAACCTCATCAGCGCGCGTATTCCTTCGTCGCGGCAGCGGCAATATCGTTGTGAACCAAAAACCGTTAGATGAGTATTTTGGTCGCGAAACCTCACGCATGGTCGTTCGTCAGCCATTAGAAACCGTAGATATGAAAGAAAACTTTGATTTCTACATCACTGTTTCAGGCGGCGGCTCAAGCGGTCAAGCCGGTGCGATTCGTCACGGTATCGCGCGTGCTTTGCGTGCTTATGATGAAAACTTGCGTGAACCTTTGCGCCGTGCGGGCTTCTTGACTCGTGATGCGCGTGAAGTAGAGCGGAAAAAAGTCGGCTTGCACAAAGCCCGTCGCGCAACGCAATTCTCAAAACGTTAAGCGATTATTCCGAACACAGCCCGACTTTCTTTTATGGGAAGTCGGGTTTTTGTTTTATAGTCGATTAAAATTGCAATGATATGCGATTAATACCTGAACATTGATACAAAAGGCTTTATACTGAAGTGCTTTTTTCATAGGGGAATGATATGCGAGGATTCATGGTGGCGGCGACAGCCGTTTTGCTCTTAAATGCCTGCCAAAGCGGGCAATCAAGCAATATTGCGCAGGCGGTAGAGCTTAAGGAAAAAACGACAGCTGTTACGCAGACGGTACAAACTGCCCGAGATTTTGAGGATTGGAAGGCACAATTTAAACAGCGTGCGATTGCCGCAGGTTATCAGCCGCACATGCTGGCAAGACTGATTGATGCGGCACAGGAAAATCCGCGGATTGTGGCGCAGGACAGAAAACAGCCTGAATTTGCCAAAATGCCTTGGGAATATCTCGATTCGGCGGTAACGGCAGGACGGATTCAAAAAGGACGCGAACATTATCAAGCCAATGCCGCTGTATTGAATCGTTTTGCGCAGCAAAGCGGCGTGCCGGCAGAAATTATCACCGCTATTTGGGGCATAGAAAGCGGCTTCGGGGCAAATACGGGTAATGCGGATTTGGTCAATGCTTTGGCGACTTTGGCTTTTGAGGGTCGGCGGCGCGAATTTGCCGAGCAGCAATTATTCGCCCTCTTGGATTTATTGCAGCGCGGCGATGTCGAATGGTCGCAATTGCAGGGCTCTTGGGCGGGCGGCATGGGGCATACCCAGTTTATTCCCGCCACATGGCGGCAATACGGCAGCGACGGTGATGGCGACGGCAGACGCAATCCTTGGCAGAAAGCCGATGCTTTGGCTTCGACGGCGCATTATCTTGGCTCAAGCGGCTGGATACGCGGTCTGCCTTGGGGCTATGAAGTACAGTTGCCGCAAGGTTTTGACGTCCAATTAATCGGGCAATCCTTGCCGTTGAGCGATTGGGCGCGAATGGGCTTGGTCAGTCTGAGCGGAGAAAATTTTGCTGCACTTAATCAAGCGGCGGAATTATGGCTGCCGGCAGGGATGAATGGTCCTGCCTTATTGCTGACGAAAAATTTTCGTGTGATTCGCGTATATAACAATTCAAGCAGCTATGCTTTGGCGGTGGCTTTATTGGGCGACGGCATTGCCGGACACGCCGGTTTGCAAAGCGCTTGGCCGCGTCATGAAAAAGCTTTATCGCGCGCACAAGTGCAGCAATTGCAAAACCGTTTGACGCAATTAGGCTATGATACGAAGGGCAGCGACGGGATTTTAGGCAATAATACGCGCAATGCTTTTGCTTTGTGGCAGGCGGCGAACGGACAAGTACCGGACGGCTTTATTTCGCAAGGTAGCGCGGCATCCTTGTTGCAATAAGAATCGAGCTCTTTGTAGCATTCGATGTAAAAAGTCTGCCTTTGTCGGGCAAGTGCCCGAGCTGCCGTTAATTTAATTCATGTCTTAAAACAGAGCATTATTTGAAAAGACCTAATGTTTCAAGTATGCGTCTTTGTCATGAATTGACTGTGCGTACAAGCAAGCTTAGCCAAGTCCTAGTGCTTTTTTAGCTTTTTGATTGAAAACAAAACTCGCATTGGGGTTTGTGCAAAGGTCTTCGATGAAAGGGTTTGCAGATGCTATAGCCGAAGAATTGAAAAAGTATGACGAGCTTGGCTCGTCTTGCCCTACGATCTTGTACTGTCTGCGGCTCGCTGCCTTGTACTACTTTTTCACACTTCTCCGACTATGCAAAGTCTTTCGCCGAATGGATTAATACGCATTCTGCAGCAAATCAAAATTAATCTGCTGCACGCCCTCAATGCCACGAAAATATTGCTGTGCCTCTTGAATGTCTTTGTCCTGCGCAATGCCGATAATCAGCGTAGAGAGCATCGGATAATCGCTTAAGATGCTCGCGCCGTATTCCTCAACTGCGGCAAGCAGCGCGGCATTACCGCTTTCTTCGTCATAACGGATAATCAGGCTATGCTGATCATAAGCAGGAATGGGGCGGTTCAGCTCGGCAGGAGCGGAAAAATAGCCGTCGAAATATTGGCAGGCGCTAAGGCATAGGGCGCCGCCGAGTAAGAGCATCACACGCATGATTCTTTCCCAAAACTAAAAAGCGAATTATACCGCGTCCGCGCTAAGGGCAAAGCCTTGCGCCGATTTTTGCACAATCTTGGCGGTGGATTGCACAATATAAAACAGCACACGAATAGAAAGTCAAAAATAATCGAAAGTCTGATAAATTTATCAAGAATTGTTATAATATAAACACATAATCAATATCTTAAAGTAGGAATAGAGATGAGAGTTATTGACAACCTCAATCAATTATTAGGCAATGATTTAAAAGACAGCATTAGTTCACAAGCAAAAGTCAGCATTGCCTCGTCATTTTTTTCAATTTACGCCTATTCTTTCTTAAAAGAAGAATTTGAAAATATTGAAGAATTACGGTTCATATTCACCTCACCTACTTTTGTACCCGAACAAGCGGCTTTGCAAAATAAAAAAGAAATCCGTGAATTCATCATCAGCCAGTATGCCAGAGAAAACAGCTTATACGGTACTGAATTTGAAATTCATCTGAAAAACAAATTGATGCAAAAAGCTATTGCCCAAGAGTGTGCTGATTGGATACGCCGTAAAGTTTGCTTTAAATCGGCAGATTCAAGTATGAAGTGCAACGCGCCCAAAGCTAGCTTTAACCTCCAATGGCGTCATAAAGCCTAGCACCTTACGAGGACGATTATTCAAATTGTCCTCTATCTCTTTGATGAATTCAGCGCAGAGATTATCAAGTC
>NZ_JBXGGR010000088.1:0-6408 GCF_056855035.1 Suttonella sp. | reverse complement strand
AGCTTGTCATTGCGGCATGGGAAAGGAGAATAAGGTTAAGTTTATAAAAGATTATTTTGCTTAAAAAACGCTAGATAGCACCTATTTTGTCCCTTAGGGCTAAAGAACTCGAAAACAGCACCTAAAATGTCCCTTTGCCCGGTTTGGAAAAAGTCAAAGGGCAAATGGTGTTGAAAGTGATGTGTTTGAATTTGTTGAAAGCAGCCAATAAGTTAAGGCTAATTGTGCCTATTGCTGCCTAAAAAGGCGGTAAGCAGCTTGAAATGGGCTGTTTAATCAGGATGAATGGGTAAAATTTGGGCACATAATGCCATTTTTGTTGAAAACCCCAAAGCGCGTGCAAACCGCTTGCATGGCTTTGGGGTTTTGCAAAGGTTTCAGGCTGCGGATTCTCCGCATATATCCAGCGATGAAACATTTTGCCGTAGCCACTATTACGATAGCGCCGACACCAATTCTGCAACAGCTGCGCCAAATCCGCTTGGCAAGCGCGATTGACCCAATCCGCAACAGCCGCCGTGCATACCGTATCATCGGTATGGCATGAACGCGCGGTAAACAATTCAAAATCCGTCGCTTGATAATTGCGCGATTCAAAACGCGAACCCACAATATCGCCGATTGCCGCTCCCAGCATTTCTCCTCCTCAGCCTGCCGCACTAATAAACAGCCGTCATTATAATGCCGTAGCGCAGAAACTTGCCCGCCGTAATCGCCAAGACGCAATGCCATACAGACAGGCGCAAATAGCCTGCGGCAAGCGGCAAGGCATCGCCAATTACCGGCAGCCATGAGAAAAACAGCAGATTAGCGCCGTGGCGTTTTAACACAGCCAATGCCTTAGGCGAAATCCGCGCGCGGTAATGACGGGCGGCGATGCGTCCGAGGGCATAAGAAGTGATGGAACCCAGACTATTGAACGCGCCCGCAATCAGCAATGCCGCCCAAGCCAATTCAGGCTTTTGCCACAGCAAAGCGGCGAAGGCGGCATCGGAGGTACCGGGCAAAATGGTGGCGGAAGTAAAGGCGGATAATGCCAGCGCGCTTAATAGGACAACATCCGTCAATCGCTGTTCCTATGCGGTGTAAAGCGCGCTTGCACCGGCATACGCTCGCGGATTCTGGCGCGATTGGCGGCTAATGCGGCATCGGTCGGCACATAGTCCTGCCATAAATCCGCCTGCGACGGTAAATCTTGCGGCCAAAAATCCTGCACCTTGAAACCGCGCGCCAGACATTCGGCATGCAAGGCGGCGTATCGTTTGTGCAAAAAGCCGAGTTTATTGAAGAAAAAGCGCACATGCCCTTCGCCAAGTTTGTAATCCTCGGGCTGCCCTTTGAGACTGAATTTGCCGCGCGCCACCGCATTGGGAATCCGCGTCAGCTCACGATGCTCCGCCAGCAAATGCTGATCGCATAATTCTTCGGGCGGCACGAGGTTAATTCGGGTCATGACAATTCTTCATCCTCTTCCACCTCTTGCAGCTGCGCCAATGCCGCAAACTTGGCTTTCATGGTCGGGTTTTTGCGCACCAGTTTTTTCACACTCAATTCTTCTGCTTTGTTGTTCGCTAAACGTAGATTGTTTTCGGAAGAAAGCAGCGCGTCTTTGGTTTTTTGCAGATGGGTGATGGTTTTATCGATTTCCTCAATCGCGGTTTGGAATTTGCGGCTGGCGAGGTCGTAGTTGCGGGCGAAGGCGGTTTTAAAGTCGTTCAAATCGTTTTCAAAATTGCTGATGTCGATGTTTTGACTGCGCATTTGCGCGGCTTCGCGTTTGTATTGCAGGGCATTGGCGGCGGCGTTGCGCAGCAGGGTGATGATGGGAATGAAGAATTGCGGGCGCACGACGTACATTTTCGGATAGGCGTAGGAAACATCGACGATGCCGCTGTTATACAGTTCGCTGTCGGCTTCGAGCAGGGAGACGAGGACGGCGTATTCGCAGTTTTTCTCGCGCCGGTCTTTGTCCAATTCTTTGAAGAAGTGTTCGTTTTTCTTTTTGCTGGCGGTTGCGTCGTTTTCGTTTTTCATTTCAAACATGATGGAGACGATTTCGATGCCCTCGCTGTCGTATTCGCGGTAGATGTAGTCGCCTTTGCTGCCCGAGCGTGCATCGTTGTCTTTGCCGAATTGGGCGAGCGGAAAGGCGGTACTGCGCAGTTTGTTGAATTCGGTTTCGCAATGCTGTTCGAGGCTTTCGCCGATCATTTTGGTGGATTGGCGGGCTTTGAAGTCTTTGTAAAAGGCGATTTCTTGGTCTTTTTGCAGCAGCGCATCGCGGTGGCGTTCTTTCAGGCTGCTTTGGGCGAGTTCGTGTTCTTTTTCTTGCAGTTGCAGGCGGTTTTCCAATGCCAGCAGGGCTTGTTGACGTTCGGCGGCGGCATTTTGCTGCTGGCTTTGCAATGCCCAGATTTGCCGTTCTTTTTCATTGAGTTGCATCTGCATTTGCTGTTCGGCATCTTTGCGGACGAGGTTTTTTTCGCTTTCGGCTTGGGCGAGTTTGGCTTGCAGTTCCTGAATGTGCAGTTGTTGGCGCTGCTGCGCCTGTTCGACCGCCAAGGCTTGCTGCTGCTGAGTGGCGGCAAGTTGCGCGCTGAGTTGTTTCAATTGTTCTTGCAAGACCGCCAATTCCTGATTTTTATCGGCGAGCGTTTGCGCGAAGCCGCTTTGGGCGCGTTCTTGACTCAACTGCAATTGCTCTTGATGGCGCTGCTGTTCGCGGACAAGGGCTTGCTGCACTTCGGCTTGAAATTCCTGATTGCGGATTTGCGCGGCGATGTGGTTGTAGCCGCTTTCGTCAATGGTAAAAGCGGTGTGGCAGTGGGGGCATTGGATTTGCGGCATGGCGTTTCTTTCGTTCGGAATAAAGTAAAGCAGCCTGAATGCAGGCTGCTTGCGAGGTTTGAGCGGATTTAAAGCGCGTCGATGACGGCATTCAACGTGGCACTTGGGCGCATGGCTTGGGCAACTTGCTTGGCATCGGCAAAATAGTAACCGCCGATGTCCACTGCTTTTCCTGCACCGCTTGCCAATTCCGCCAAAATGCCGCTTTCTTGCGCTGCCAATTTTTCGGCAACAGGTGCAAAAGTTGCTTTCAATTCAGCATCTTTGTCTTGCGCTGCCAAGGCTTGCGCCCAGTACAGGGCAATGTAGAAATGGCTGCCGCGATTGTCCAATTCGCCTGCTTTGCGTTTGGGCGATTTGTCGTTCAGCAACAATTGCTCGGTGGCTGCGTCCAATGTGTCTGCCAATAGTTGCGCTTTGGCATTGCCTGTTTTTTGCGCCAAATGTTCCAAAGACACCGCCAAGGCCAAAAATTCGCCCAAAGAATCCCAACGCAAATGGTTTTCTTCGTTGAATTGTTGCACGTGTTTCGGTGCGCTGCCGCCTGCGCCTGTTTCAAACATACCACCGCCGTTCATCAATGGCACGATGGACAACATTTTCGCGCTGGTGCCCAATTCCAAAATCGGGAACAAATCGGTGTTGTAATCGCGCAAAACATTGCCTGTTACGGAAATGGTATCCAAGCCGTCTTTCATGCGTTTCAGGCTGGCTAAACACGCTTGTTCGGGCGCAAGAATTTGAATATCTAAACCATTGGTATCCAAATCCGCCAAATAAGTTTTGACTTTTTTAATGAGTTCGGCATCGTGGGCGCGGTTTTCGTCCAACCAGAAAATGGCTGGGGTGTTGCTCAAACGCGCACGGTTTACCGCCAGTTGCACCCAATCTTTAATCGGCGCATCTTTGGTTTGGCAAGCGCGCCAAATGTCGCCTGCTTCCACATTGTGCGAAGTCAAAACCTTGCCGTTTTCGTCAATGATTTCCACTTTGCCTGCTTCCGCAATTTCAAAGGTTTTGTCGTGCGAACCGTATTCTTCGGCTTTTTGCGCCATCAAGCCCACGTTCGGCACAGAACCCATGGTGGTCGGGTCAAATGCGCCGTTTTCTTTGCAGAAATTGATGGCGGCGGTGTAAATGCCTGCGTAAGAGCTGTCGGGAATCACGGCTTTGGTGTCCACCGCTTTGCCTTCTTTGTCCCACATTCTGCCTGAATTGCGAATCATGGCGGGCATGGACGCGTCCACAATCACATCGCTGGGCACGTGCAAATTGGTGATGCCTTTGTCGCTGTCCACCATCGCCAAGCTGGGCGCTTGGGCAAACGCCGCATCAATGGCAGCCTGAACTTGGGCGCGGGTGTTTTCGTCCAATTTTTCCAAATTTGCCAACAAATTACCGAAACCATTGTTCACGTTCACGCCGATTTCAGCCAGTTTGTCGCCGAATTGTTCAAACACGGGCGCGAAGAACACTTTAACCGCGTGTCCGAAAATAATCGGGTCGGATACTTTCATCATGGTCGCTTTCATGTGCAATGAGAACAACACATTTTTCGCTTTGGCATCAGCCACTTGCTTTTGCAAAAATTGCACCAAAGCTTTTTTGCTCATGAATGTGGCATCAATGATTTCGCCAGCTTTCAAATTCAAAGGTTTACGCAATTCGGTTTGGCTGCCTGAAGCATTGGTAAACACGATTTTCACAGTGGTGGGATTATCTACAGTAACCGATTGTTCGTTATAGAAAAAATCACCGCTTGACATGGTAGATACATGAGATTGGCTGTCCGCACGCCAATCGCCCATGCTGTGCGGGTATTTTTTGGCGAAATTTTTCACGGCTTTGGGGGCACGGCGGTCGGAGTTGCCTTCGCGCAAAACAGGGTTTACCGCGCTGCCTTTGATGCGGTCATAACGTGCTTGAATGTCTTTTTCTTCATCGTTTTGCGGATTGGCAGGATAATTGGGTACGGCATAACCTTTTGATTGCAATTCGGCAATTGCTGCGTTCAATTGCGGCATGGACGCAGAAATATTGGGCAATTTAATCACATTGGCTTCAGGCTTCAAAACGTATTCGCCTAATTGCGCCAAAGCATCAGGAATGCGTTGATTTTCTTGCAAGAAATCGGGGAAAACCGCCAAGATGCGGCCGGCCAGAGAAATATCGGCCAATTCAAACGCCACATCGGCCTGTTTGCCGAACGCGCGGATAATCGGCAAAAACGATTGGGTGGCCAAAGCTGGGGCTTCATCGGTGTGGGTGTAGATAATTGTGTTTTTACTCATCTTTTCTCCTCTTGTTCATTGAAAAAAACAGCATTATGGCATATTTTCTCATGTACTTATAAGAATTTATGCCATGGCTTCAGATAAATAAGGGAAGGCAGCGATTCGCTGCACGATAAAATTATAGTTAATTCAGCTCAAAGAAAGACATAGTTTTTGTATATTAGTCTGAACAATAATAAAGCTTGGTATTTTTATATGTATAATTTTGCCATGAATTTACTATATCGAATTAAACGGCAATATATTCTTTAACTATATAGCTAACAAGATTTTTTATAGCATAATCCAACTCGGTAATTCACTTTCGGGAGGTCGCATGAAGCATTCACTGGATTTTCGTCGCAGGGTATTCGAAATAAAAGAGCGCGAGAAACTTAGCTTCGAAGAAACATCAAAACGCTTTGCCGTATCGATGCGTATCCTCTTTCGTTGGCAACAACGGATAGAGCCTAAAACAAAACATAACAAGCGTCCGCATAAGATAGATGAAGAGCGGTTAGCTCGACATGTGGACAATATCCCGATGCCTATCATTTTGAGAGAGCAGAGCTCTTTGGTGTAACCGAAGGTGGGATAAGAGCCGCACTCAAGCGTATGGGCATCACCCGTAAAAACAGCAATTCACCCGAAAGCAGATGAAACGGCGCGAAATGCATTTAAAGAAACCATTGCACGCTACGAACACGCCGGAAGGGATATCATTTATATCGATGAAAGCGGATTTGCTGTGGATATGCCCCGCCTGCATGGCTATATAGTCAAAGAATTGAAAAGGTATTACCGCGTTGGCTCACCTTGCCGTACGCTCTTGTACTGTCTGCGGCTCGCCGCCTTGTACTACTTTTTCACTTCTCCGGCTATAGTAAAAGGGCGATAGGTGTTATGGAACTAGGAATCGGCACGAAAAAGGAAGGCTTAATGCCATTGACGCATCACTGAAATCCTGCCTGCTTACAGTAATGCTGTTTTCAGGCAGTATCAATGCAGACACTTTTCACGAATGGTTGTGCTATGAGCTGCTACCCAAAATTAGAAAAGGCGGCGTTATCGTTATGGATAATGCCGGCTTCCACAAATGAAGCGACATTATCGACTCTATTGAGCAGGCGGAAATGATTGTTGAGTTTCTCCCTGTTTATAGTCCTGATCTTAACCCCATAGAACACAAATGGGCGCAGGTAAAAAACATACGTCGCCGTGAGCGATGCGATGTAGACGAACTGTTTCGTCGTTACTCATAATGACAATGAATATTTCGTTAGCTATA
>NZ_JBXGGR010000084.1:0-6780 GCF_056855035.1 Suttonella sp. | reverse complement strand
GACTTGATAATCTCTGCGCTGAATTCATCAAAGAGATAGAGGACAATTTGAATAATCGTCCTCGTAAGGTGCTAGGCTTTATGACGCCATTGGAGGTTAAAGCTAGCTTTGGGCGCGTTGCACTTCATACTTGAATCTGCCTTCTTTAAAAAAGCGGCTTGCGCCGCTTTTCTTATGTCTGCCGTTCGACTAATTTCATTTTGATTTCTGCGATTGCCTTGGCGGGGTTTAATCCTTTGGGGCAGGTGTTGGTGCAGTTCATAATGGTGTGGCAGCGATAAAGTTTGAAGCTGTCTTCCAAGAAGTCCAAACGTTCGGCGGTGGCTTCGTCGCGGCTGTCCTGTATCCAGCGGTGGGCTTGCAGCAATATGGCAGGTCCGAGGTATTTTTCGCTGTTCCACCAATAGCTCGGGCAGGAGGTGGAGCAGCAGGCGCACATGATACATTCGTATAAGCCGTCTAATTTGGCGCGCTGTTCTTCGCTTTGCAGGCGTTCGCGCTCCGGCGCCGGCGTTTCGGTTTGCAGCCAAGGTTTGATGGAAGCATGCTGGGCGTAGAAATGCGTCAGATCCGGCACAAGGTCTTTAACGACGTGCATATGCGGCAGCGGATAGATGTTGACGCTTTTATTTTCCGGCACGCTTTCCGTCGCGCAGATACATGCCAAGGTGTTTTTGCCGTCGATGTTCATGGCGCAGGAGCCGCAGATGCCTTCGCGGCAGGAGCGGCGGAAGGTCAGCGTGCTGTCGATTTCGTTTTTGATTTTGAGCAGCGCATCTAAAACCATCGGCCCGCAGTCGTCCATGTCGATGTCATAGGTATCGGTGCGCGGGTTTTCGTTTTTGCCCGGATCCCAGCGATAGATTTTAAAGCTGCGGACGTTGGTTGCCCCCGCCGGTGCGGGGTAGTGTTTGCCTTCTTTGATGACAGAGTTTGCCGGCAGTTTGAATTCAGCCATGGTTTTACTCCTAATAAACGCGTTTTTTCGGCACGACGTAATCGACTTCGTCTGTGCCAGTGTAGTCATGTACGGGGCGGTAGTCGATTTTGACGCTACCATCTTCTGCAAGCCATGTGAGGGTGTGCTTCATCCATTCTTTATCATCACGCTCTGGATAGTCTTCATGCGCGTGCGCACCGCGACTTTCATGACGGTTTTCCGCAGCAACGATAGAGACTTGCGCACAAGCCAACAGGTTAGCAAGTTCGAAAGTTTCCACCAAATCGCTGTTCCAATTGAGGCTTTCGTCTGCAATGCGCACTTGCGGCAATTGTTTGAATACGTCTGCCATTTTCGCTACGCCTTCTTTGAGGCTGTCGGCGGTGCGAAATACCGCAGCATGGTTTTGCATGGTGCGCTGCATGGCTTCGCGGATTTCCGCGGTGCGCAAATCGCCGCGTGCATGATGAATATCGGAGAAGCGCTGCAAGGCTTTATCCAAGGCTGCGGACGGAATCGGCGCAGGCTTGCTGTTCGGCTGAATCACGGCTCTGGCACGATGCGCAGCGGCACGTCCGAAAACAACCAAATCCAGCAGAGAATTTGAGCCTAAGCGGTTCGCGCCATGCACAGATACGCAAGCCGCTTCGCCAATTGCCATCAGCCCCGGCACGATGCTGTCTGGGTTGCCGTCTTTGAGTTGCACCACTTCGCCGTGATAATTGGTGGGAATGCCGCCCATGTTGTAATGCACGGTAGGAATCACAGGTGCCGGTTCTTTGGTTACATCTACGCCTGCAAAGATTTTCGCCGTTTCGGCAATACCTGGCAGCCGCTTGTTAATCACCTGTGCGCCCAAATGCTCTAAATGCAAGTGAATGTGGTCTTTGTGTTTGCCCACGCCGCGTCCTTCGCGGATTTCAATCGACATGGAACGCGAGACCACATCGCGCGATGCCAAATCTTTGGCGCTCGGCGCATAGCGCTCCATAAAGCGTTCGCCCTCGCCGTTGGTCAGATAACCGCCCTCGCCGCGACAACCTTCGGTCATCAAACAGCCCGAGCCGTAAATGCCGGTGGGGTGGAATTGGGTAAATTCCATATCTTGCAATGCCAACCCGGCACGCAGTACCATACCGTTGCCGTCGCCGGTGCAGGTATGGGCGGAAGTGCAGGAAAGCCATGCGCGACCATAGCCGCCAGTGGCTAAAACCACCATTTGCGCATTAAACACATGCAATTCGCCGCTTTGCAAATCCAAAGCCAATACGCCGCGGCAAGAACCGTCCTCGCCCATCAGCAAATCGGTGGCGAAATATTCGATATAGAATTCCGCATGATGCTTCAACGCCTGCTGGTACAAAGTATGCAGCATGGCATGTCCTGTCCGGTCGGCGGCGGCACAAGTACGCTGCGCCTGACCTTCGCCGAAATTCGTCGTCATACCGCCGAAAGGACGCTGATAAATCTTGCCGTCTTTGGTACGCGAAAACGGCACACCGTAATGCTCCAATTCAATAATCGCGGGAATCGCCTCGCGGCACATATAGGCAATCGCATCTTGGTCGCCCAGCCAATCCGAGCCTTTGACCGTGTCATAAAAATGCCACTGCCATTTATCCTCGCCCATATTGCCCAATGCGGCGGCAACCCCGCCTTGAGCGGCAACCGTATGCGAGCGCGTAGGGAAAACTTTAGTTACGCAGGCAGTTTTCAAACCTTCCAAAGCCATGCCGAAAGTCGCGCGTAAACCTGCGCCGCCGGCACCGACCACCACCACATCATAACTATGATGATGAATTTTATATTCCTGAGTCATGTCTTGCTCCTTAATAGCCCAGTGCCAAACGCAAAATGGAAACCACCGCCACGGCGGCAAAAATCACGCATACCGCTTTCACGGCAATCAAAGCCAACCATTTCACCGGCTCTTGATGCACATAATCCTCAATCACGACCTGCACACCTAAAGCCGCGTGATAAAAACCCATAAGGAAAAAGACAATCGCCATGCCGCTATTAAAAGGATTGCGAAACCAGGTAAGCACCTCGTGGAAAGTCTCCGCGCCTACCAAACTGATGACCGAGCAAAGAAAATACAGCACCACAGGAATTAAAATCACCGCCGTCGTGCGCTGCACGATAAAATGATGCGTGCCGTTATGCCCCGAGCCCAAACCTTTGGCGCGTTTTAATGCTTGAAATACGCTGCTCATATCCTACCCCTGCGCCCAAATGCCAATCCACAAACTTAAAGTCAGCACTGCGGCGACAATCTGCACCACTTTCGCGCTCTTGCGCGCATCGCCTTTGCCTAAGCCCTTGCCCACATCCCAAGTCAAATGACGGATACCATTGCACAAATGATAAATCAGCGCCCCTGACCAGAAAAACATAATCAGCACAATCAAAGGATTGCGAAACAACTGATTTGCGCTGCGCCAAGAAGCCTCGCCGCCGCTGGCAGCCAAGAGCCAAAACGTCAGCATCAGCAGACCCACCGCCGATGCCACCCCTGTAGCGCGATGCAAAATCGACATCGCCATATGGGTTTCCCATTTATACACTTGCAAATGCGGCGACAAAGGCCGCTGATCTTTTGCTACTTTCATGATGTTTGCCTCATTTTATGTTTCAACTTATGTTTCAACACACAGCACGACAGCTAAGCGCCGCCCTGTGTTTTGCCCTGAATGGAAAGAGATGACCACTCTCCCAATTTCATTATCTTGCCTGAAAGGAGGGCTTCAATCGGCAAGAAACTTTTGATATATGTCTCTTCAGATTAAAATGATACGCCTTAAAACAATATATTGAAATATTTTCAATATATTGAAAATATTTATTGTCTCATTTTAATCTGAGGAAGCTATATCTAAAAATCGATACAACGCCCTTTGCGTTCCCAATCGCCGTAGCGAGTAGGCTCTAAACCCTCGGGACCGCCGATTTCTTCAACAACTGCGGTCTTCTCTTCTACTTGGCTCAGCTGCACGGATAGTTTTTTTTCGTCTGACGCTGGCTCGTCCGACCGATGATGATGCTCTGACATGCGATTTGTCCGACATTATTAAGGGTCTGTTATAATACGCCAATCCATCTAAATTTTAAACATGGTTTTTCTCATGAAATCACAATCTTCTCTATCTATTCTGCAAATCGCAGGCGCTGAAGCGGAAACCTATCTGCAAAACCTCCTCACCGTCGACATCCGCACAGTCGCGGAAGGTCATTGGACAAACGCCGCCTTCTGCTCGCCGCAAGGCAAAGTGCAAGCCATGCTGCGCATCGCCCGCATTGAGAAAAACTACTTCGCCCTCATGCCCGAAGCACTCGGCGAAAGCATCGCCAAACGCTGGAAACTCTTCAGCCTCAACCGCCCCGTGCAACTCATACCGCGTGCGGAGCTGGAAATAGCCGCCATCGGCGGCACAGAACGCAGCGCCGTATTAGAAAACAACGGCCTCTCTTTCGGCGGCATCACCGGCTTTTCAGCGGCGGATAACATCGCCGCACGATTCGCGCAAATCCTCCCAGCCACCCAAGACCAATTCCTGCCGCAAATGCTCGGCTTGGAAGAAAACGGCGGACTCAGCTACGCCAAAGGCTGCTACATCGGACAAGAAATCATTGCCCGCGCCCATTCGCGCGCACCCGTGCGCCGCCATCTGCAACTATTGCAGAGCGAAACCGCGCAAAGCAGCCCGCTTGCCGTCGGCGACACACTCTACGCAGAAGAACAAGCAGCGGCAAATATTATTGAAAGCTGTATTGAAAACGAGCGCCTGCTTGCCCTTGCCGTCGTGCAAGACCGCTATGCAGACAGCCTTTTAAGCGATACGCAAGGTAATCGCTATTACTGTTTATAAATGACTATGCAGCAAGGCTGTTTACAGAAATAAAATAAAATCTGTTACAATCCAAAACCGGCATATTGACATTAACGGAGAAACATCATGGAAACAACATCAGCTGCGAATACTTTTCTAAGCCCCGAAGTGCTTATCGCCGCCTTAATCGGCTTTGTGCTCGGCGCGATTATTTTTTATCTGCTTGGGCGCAAAAACGCTGAACCTGCTGATAATCCTTTGCAAAAACCGTATGATGAATTGCAAGCCGAATACAAAAACTACCGCGAAAAAGTCAATACTCATTTTAGTAAAACAGCAACGGCAGTGGATAATCTGACCAAAAGCTATCAAGAAGTTTTTGATCATCTCTCTGAAGGTGCGCAGCAATTAATGGAAGGCGAGGCTTTGAAAATCGAGCGCGCCAAGCGTCAAGGCAAAGCCGTTACGTTGGCTTATTTAAGCAATATCGAAGCGCGTCAATCCAGTATTCCTAGCCCCAGCAATGCACAAGAAAGCATAGAAAACAAAGCAGAAAATAAAAACGAACATAAAGCGGATACAAAAACAGAAGCCAATGTGCGTGTTGCTCCGCGTCCGGCAGAAGCGGCAAAACCTGCGGCTCAGCCAAAAAATGATAAAGTCGCCAAAACCGAAGCCGCCATTAACCCACTTCCAAAAGCTCAAATCAATGAAGGCGAAACGGCAGAAAAAACTGTGGTTGAAAAACCTGTTCCTGCGGCACCTGCAGCGCCCATTCAAGTGGCGGAAAAACCGGTGGCGCCGGCAAATGGGGCGGTGCAAGCGGCTGTTAGCGCCGAAGTAAAAGATAATCAAACTGTTGCCGCGACGGCGAAAGAGCCGGGTATGCCGATTGAAAAACCGGCGACACATATTTCGGAAAAAGAAAGTGCTCAAGCGCTTGATAAAGCCAAAGCCGCTGCACCAGAAGCAGTCTCGGAAAGCGCAGAAAAAACTTCCGCTCAAAAAGCGGCGGAAAATGCAGGACTTACCGCAGTAAAACCCCAAGATAATGTTGACCCTTTAGCGGAAGTGAAGCGTCATATTCGTGAAAATCAAGACAATAAATAAGCAGAGGCACCAATGAGCAATGAAAAAGACCTTAAGGATTTAGCGCCTAAAAACCAAGTAATTGAACCGGGAATGCCGATTGAGCAGCTGCAACCTGCCATGCAAGTCGTTGATAAGCCCGAGGCAATGCCGGATGAATCGGAAATCGCCGCAATGGCGGCGCAGGAGTTGACGGCAGAAGAAGCAGCGGCAACTGCAAAAGAACCCGGTATGCCGATTGAAAAACCTGCAGCGCATATCAGCGAAGCTGAAATGCAAGCGGGCAAAGAGGATAAATAATCGCGGCAAATGAATGCAAAATACAAGGATTTGATGATGTTTAAACGCCATTCTTATACGTTGGCTTGTGTTGCCGCCGTCGGTTTCCTATTAAGCGCTTGCCAAAGTTCGGGACTAGGCTCGGCAAATAGTGTGCTTGGTCCGAATCATGAGCGGGGATTATGGCAATTGAGCCAAGGCAGCATTGATAATCGCCCCTTAAATACCGCCTTAGCACCGATTACCTTGCAGACGGGCGAGGGCGAATTTAGCGGCAATAGCGGCGTTAATCAATATCGCGTAGCCGTAGAGCGTAGCGGCAGCGATTTATCAGTCGATGAGAATATTCAAATCACGCGTATGGCCGGTGATATTGAGCAAATGCGTTTGGAGAGCGATTATTTATCTGCTTTGCGCCGTATTACAAAGGCAAAACAGCAGGCAGAATTTTTGCAATTGAGCGGGGAGGGCGTTGAGCTTCTCTTCCGTCCTAATTAAGGAGGCTCTAGACTAGCAGAATCACTCTGTTAGACTAGAAAAATGAGATACAACAGTAAATTAAGCACATATCAGCTCAAAAAAATTATTCGGCACTTTTGTGCCGATATTGAAGCCTCAAAAATCGCTTTGCTGACTGGTTTT
>NZ_JBXGGR010000080.1:0-10250 GCF_056855035.1 Suttonella sp. | reverse complement strand
AGCTTGTCATTGCGGCATGGGAAAGGAGAATAAGGTTAAGTTTATAAAAGATTATTTTGCTTAAAAAACGCTAGATAGCACCTATTTTGTCCCTTAGGGCTAAAGAACTCGAAAACAGCACCTAAAATGTCCCTTTGCCCTTTTTTTAAGTGATTAGCCGGCAACGGCAGACTGCAGATAATTGGCTAAGCCAAGCTCTTCAATTTGTCCTTGTTGTTCGTCTAGCCAATCAATATAGGCTTCCGTTGTTTTCAATTGCTCGCGCAATAGTTTGTGCGATACGTAGTCTTGCGATTTGCTCAATAGCTCGATAGCGGCAATTTGGGCTTCGCGTTGCGCCAGTGTTGCTTTAAGGTCGCAGCTGATGGCTTCTTGCACTTTTTCGCCCAGTAGCAATTTACCTAAATCTTGCAAGTTGGGCAATCCTTCCAAGAAGAAAATGCGCTGAACCAGTTCGTCTGCATTTTTCATCGCAGTAATGGATTGCTTGTACATGCTTTTGCCGACCGCTTCATAGCCCCAATTTTTCAACATGCGTGCATGGAGAAAATATTGGTTGATGAGGGTAAGCTCATGGCGCAAGACAGTATTGAGCGCTTCGTTAATATGCTCTTCTGTTTTCATGGCTATGTCGCCTTATTTTTGTCTTTGTAGATAGTTTTGCAAGCCCATATCTTTGATTTGACGTAATTGTTTTTCAAGCCAATGGGCATGATCTTCTTCCGTATCTTTTAATTGCAGCACTAACAAATCACGGGTAACGTAATCATGCTCTTGCTCACATAGGGCGATACCGCGCTTGAGGTTGTCGCGCACGCGGTATTCCAATTCCAAATCGCTTTCCATCATAGATACGACGTCTGTGCCGATTTTCAGAGGCTCGGGTTTCATATTCGGCGTGCCTTCAAGGAATAGGACGCGCTTAATCATGGATGTGGCATGTTCGGTTTCATGTTCCATTTCATGATGGTTGGCTTCGTAGAGTTTATCGTATCCCCAATCGGCATACATTTGGGCATGGATGAAATATTGGTCGCGGGCGGCAAGTTCGCCGGCAATCATTTCATTTAAATAGTTAATAACTTTTTCATTGCCTTTCATGATTTTTTCCTAATTTACGAGGTCTTCAATTATAGTCAATAAAAAGTAAATGTAAATAGGTTTTTTAAATTTTATGATTGAATAAAAATATAAAAAAGAGTTGTTTTTATTTTGGAATTTGATTAAGAATCAATCGCTAGAAAGAATATTAATATAAAAATTTTTTATTTGTTTTTATTATTGTGCTAAGAGAGTATGCTTTTGAGTGTTTGAATATGTATTTCTCTTATTTCGAATGTTTTGTTTTTAATAATGTATGTGAAAAATCCCTATTTGCATAGGGATTTTTATGATAATTACCAGCCTTTTACCGCTGCGCCTTTGAAGACTTTTTCCGCAGAGGCGGCGACTTCATCGGTTTGATAAGCTTGAATGAATTTTTGAATGTTTTCATTCTTTTCATCGCCTTCACGCACCGCAATGATGTTCATATACGGGCTGTCTTCAGGCTCGACCAATAAGGCGTCGCGCTTAGGCAGCAAATCGGCATTGACGGCGTAGTTGGAATTGATGAAGGCTAAATCCACGTCAGGCAGAACACGCGGCAGCGATTCCGCATTGGCGTCAATGAGGTCGAATTTACGCGGATTTTCAATTACATCCAATTTAGAGGCTTCCAAATTGCTAGGGTCTTGGAGTTTAATCAGACCTTGATTGTGCATTAAAATCAAAGCGCGGGCGCCGTTTGAAGGGTCATTAGGGAAGGCGATTTTTGCGCCGTCTTTTAATTCGCTGATGTCTTTGATTTTTTGACTGTAAGCGCCGATAGGGTAGATGAAGGTGTTGGCAACGGCAACGATTTTAAAGCCGCGGTCTTTAACCATGGCATCCAGATAAGGTTTGTGCTGGAAGGCATTGGCATCGATTTCGCCTTCGGCAAGCGCCACGTTCGGCATGACGTAGTCTTCAAATTCTACGACTTCTACATCCAGTCCGAATTTTTCTTTGGCTACTTTAGCCGCCGTGTGGACTAAATCCGCCTCTTGTCCGCCCATTGAGCCGACTTTTAAATCTGCCGCAGTTGCGCCAAGGCTGATGGCTGCCAAAATGGCAAGGCTCAGGTGTTTGATATTTTTCATGGTTTCTCCAAGGTTAGTGAATTAGCGGCGGTCTGCCCGTTTTGAGAGATAGTCGCCAAGTGATTGAATACATTGCACCATTATCACGAGGATAACAACGCAGGTAAACATGATTTCCGGTTTGTAGCGGTCGTAGCCGTAGCTTTTCGCCACTTTGCCCAAGCCGCCTGCGCCGATTGCGCCGGCAATGGCGGTGTAGCCGATGAGGGCGATAATGACGATGGTCATGGTATTGATCAGCCCTGCGCGCGCTTCGGGCAAGAGCACTTTGCCGACGATTTGTATCGGCGTTGCCCCCATGGCTTGCGCGGCTTCAATCAATCCTTTAGGGACTTCGTTGATGATGTTTTCCACCATTCTGGCAATAAAGGGAATGGCGGAAATCGATAGCGGCACTAGGGCGGCGGTGTTGCCGATAGCGCTGCCGGCCACAAAGCGGGTAAAGGGGATAATCGCCAGCATCAGCACCATAAAAGGCACGGAGCGTCCGATGTTAATCACAATGCCTAGGGGCAGATAAATGCTGCGTTTGGCAAGGAAATTATTCGGGCGGGTGGCGTAAAGCAGCACGCCTAGAGGTATGCCGACCAATGCGGCAATGGCAGCGGCGGCAAAAGTCATGTAAAGGGTTTCTAGGGTTGCGGTGTAGAGCAGATTAAGCGTTTGCGCGGACATAGCCGAGTACCTCTGTGCTTAGGGGGAGGGTATTGAGCCAAGCCAGCGCGGCTTGGATATTCTCAGGTTTGCCAATCAGTTCGGCGACCAGCAGCCCTGCGGTAATGGTGGCGATATTTTCCACTTTGGCTTGAATGATGCTAACGTCCACATCAAAGCGGCGGGTAATCGCAGAGATGACCGGTTCGTCCACCGCTTCGTTTTGGAAAATGAGCTTGAGCACGGGATAATCGCCTTCTGCCTGCAGGCGCGCGGCATATTGCGGCGGCAAATCGAATTGGCGGATTTGCGCCACAAAGCGTTTACCGAGTTCGGACTGCGGGGCGGTAAAGAAGGCTTCGACGCTGTTGTTTTCTACCAATTGCCCTTTGTCTAGGAGCGCAACGCGGTCGCAGATTTTTTTCACGACTTCCATTTCATGGGTAATCAATAAAATCGTTACGCCTAGGCGCTGATTGATTTCTTTGAGCAATTGCAAGATGGATTCTGTGGTTTTGGGGTCGAGGGCGGAAGTGGCTTCATCGGAGAGCAGGACTTTCGGGTCGCTGGCTAATGCGCGCGCAATTGCCACTCTTTGCTTTTGTCCGCCTGATAATTGCGAGGGATAGTAAGCTGCACGTTCGCTTAAGCCCGTGAGTTCCAAGAGGGTTTGCACTTTAGCTTGGATTTGTGCTTTAGGCGTGCCGATGAGCTCCAAAGGCAGGGCGATATTTTGCGCGACGCTGCGATTTGCAAGCAGATTAAAATGCTGGAATATCATGCCGATATTATGCCGCGCTTTGAGCAGTTGCGCCGAGCTGAGCGTGGTCAGGCTTTGTCCGTCTACAATCACTTCGCCGCTGCTGGGGCGTTCGAGTAAATTCACGCAGCGAATCAGCGTGCTTTTGCCTGCGCCGCTTTCGCCGACCACACCATAAATTTCGCCTGCGTTGACGTGCAAACTGGTGGGATGCAAAGCGGTGATTTCACGTCCGCTTTGCTGATAAATTTTGCTAATGTTGTGTAAAGTAATCATGCCGCAATTATTGCGAAAGCCTTAGCAGGGCGCAAGAGCCGGCTTATGGTATTTTTTTATAAGTGCATAGGCTTTGTTTATAGATGCGCCTTATTGCGGAACAAAATGCTGAAAATAATAAATGATTGTGCTGATGCTTAACAAGGACAGGACGGTAGTGGCAAGCAGGGCGGCAGCGGCGCGGCGTTGATGCCCGTAGCGCGCGCCCATCAGCGGATACATGCTTGCCATCGGCGCACCTGCCAATAAAACGCCTGCCAACATGACATCGCCGCTTGTGCCGAAGAGCCTGAGCAGGGCGAATACCGCCAGCGGCATGATAATGAGTTTGCCGAGAGTGATTTGGATGATGTCGGGCATGCTGCCGCGGATTTTCAAACCGACGAGAGAGCCGCCGATAACGAATAGGGCAATTGCGCCGCCGGCATTGGCAAGCATGTTCACGGCTTTTTTCAGCGCATAGGGCAGGCTGTCGCCAATGCCTAAGAAAGCGCAGAGCAAACCGGCCAACATAGCGAGAATCATCGGGTTTTTCAGCAAATTGCCGAGAATGGTTTTAATCAGCTGCCAACGCTTTCCGCCTTTGGCGGCGAAACTGTCACCTAAAATCAAAAAGAGCGGCAGAATGAGTAAATTTTCCACCAACACATTGAGCGAGAAGAAAATCCCTGCTTTCTCACCAATCAGAGTCAGCAGCAGGGGATAGCCGATAAAGCCCGTATTGGAAGCAGATTGTCCCAAGCCGTTGACCACCGCCGCGACCGAAGTTTGGCGGCGCAGCTTGGCAATTCCAAAGCCGATGAAAAAGGAAATAAGCGAGCCACCGGCATAGCCGAGAAAATAAACGGGATTCATAATCGCGCCGATTGGCTGGCTGATGATGGCTTGGAAAATCAGGGCGGGCAGGGCGAAGGTAACGACGAAGCGCCCCATGCCGCGTAGGGCGGTTTGCGACAAAATGCGGCGCGCAACGGCAAAATAGCCGATGCCGATGATGATAAAGATGGGAATAACGAGATTGAGAATGGCGAACATGAAAATAATTTCCTGCAAAATAGGGCGCTATTATAGTGTTTTTACGTCGAAACAGCCGAATAAATCTTCAATCATTAAATAGAGAATCATGGGTATGCCGTCTTATTTTGATTAGAGGGTTATATAATGGCGAAAGATAAATACGGAGTGAATCATGGCGGATATTCCTGCTTTTTGGCGGCGGAAAACGATACTGGCTTGGCTGTTATTGCCACTTGCTTGTCTGTTCGGTATGGCGGTGGCATGGCGTAAGCGGCGTTTGCAAGCATCGGCGCAGCAATGGCGGGCGGCGCAAGATGTTCAGGCGAAAATTCTCGTGGTCGGTAATCTCAGCGTGGGCGGCAACGGCAAAACGCCGGTTGTGATTGCAGCAGCACGCGCTTTGCAGGCAAAAGGTTTCGCGGTAGCGGTGATTAGTCGCGGTTATGGCGGCACAGCCAAGCAGATGATGGCGGTCGATGCAGATACCGATGCCGCGCTGTGTGGCGATGAGCCGAAATTGATTGCTATGGCGACGGATTGTCCGGTGGTTATCGGTAAGGCGCGGCAGGCGGCGGTCGAGTATGTGCTGCGGCATTTCCCGCAGACGCAATGGATTATCAGCGATGACGGTTTGCAGCATTATGCTTTGCCGCGCGATGCGGAATGGCTGGTGGTCGCGCCGGATTTGCGTTTGGGCAATGGCTTTTTATTGCCTGCCGGTCCTTTGCGCGAAAGTCCTGCGCGTTTGCAAACGGTAGATGCAATTTTATTTAGCGGCGAGGCGGTACATTTTCGCGATTGCCGCCCTGCGCAATATTGCCTGAAGATGCACAATACGCAGTGGCAGACTTTAGCCGCCGAAACGGTATCTTTGGCGGAGATTCAAAATCAAGCCTGCGCGGTATTGACGGCGATAGCGCGTCCCGAGCGTTTTTTGCAGCGTGTGCAGGCTTTGGGGATTACGCCAAGTGCAGTTTCTTTATTGGCGGATCATCAGGCTTTACCGCCCGCAGCGGCGGATTTTGCGCCGGCGGACAGTCTGCTGTTAATGACAGGCAAAGATGCCGTCAAAACCCATGATTGGCCGGCAGCTTTGCGTGCGCGGGTGCGGGTATTGCAATATGAGGCGGATCTGCCGCTCGATTTATTGGAACATTTATTAGATGGCGCATAAAAATAGGCGTTGCGCCTATGCGCTGAAAGATTACCACATGCTGAGATAAATGCTATTGCCAGCCGCCGCCCGTATCGGGTATAAAGTCTTGTTTTAATCAAACACCACAGGGAAAGAGAATGATAGAAGCCGCTTTGCGCCAACGTTTACATGCCGCGCTCAAACAATTAGCCACCATCGTGGTAGGCAAAAACGATGTGATTGCCTTATCGATGAGCTGCTTATTGGCGCGCGGACATGTCTTGCTGGAAGATTTGCCCGGCGCAGGGAAAACCACTTTGGCAAAGGCTTTTGCCGCCACTTTAGGCATGGATTACCGTCGTATTCAGTTTACTTCGGATTTATTGCCTGCCGATGTGGTGGGTTTTTCACTGCTGCACCCCGGCGAGCATAAATTGGTTTTCCAAGAAGGCCCGATTTTCACCAGCCTGTTATTAGCCGATGAAATCAACCGCGCCTCGCCGAAAAGCCAGTCCGCTTTATTGGAAGCGATGGAAGAGCGGCAAGTGACGGTGGAGCATGAATCGCGTCCCTTGCCTGAGCCTTTTTTCGTGATTGCCACACAAAACCCGCTGGAGCAAATCGGCACTTTCGCTTTGCCCGAATCACAGTTAGACCGCTTTTTAATGCGTCTGTCCCTAGGCTATCCCAGCGCGGCTTTGGAAGTGGAAATTCTGCGCGGCGACACGCGCCAAGAGATGTTGGCGCAAGCGCAGGCGCAATTAAACCGTTCCGATGTTTTGCAATTGCAAAAGGCGGTGCGCGAGATTACGGTATCTGAAGCAGTGGCGCAGTACGTGCAAAAATTATTGGCATATACGCGCGACCGCAATCATTTTGCCCAAGGTTTGTCCACGCGTGCCGGCTTGGGCTTGGTGCGCGTCGCACAGGCTTATGCTCTGATTTTGGGCAAAGAAGCCGTATTGCCCGAGCATGTGCAGAAAGTATTTCCCGCTTTGGCTTGGCATCGTTTGCCGAAAAAAGGACGCGACGACTATGCGCATGCCGAAGCGATTGCCGCCGTCTTAGCGCAAGTGGACGTGCCGCTATGAGCCTGATTGCTTGGCTGCGGCAAAAAAGTCTGGCGCGGCGCGATGTGGAAGCGGAAGTGCATTTGCCGCGACCGCTGAGAATGCCGATTGTGCCGAGCAGTTTTGGCTTGGCATTTTTTTTCGTCTTAATCGTGATGTTTGTTTGGACCATCAACCATCAGCTCAATTTGGGTTATGCCCTGATTTTTCTCTTGGCTTTTGTCGCCTTATTCAGCGCCGCCTTAACCGTCAGCACTTTTAGTCAATTGCGCCTGCGCTGTAGCGAAGCCGCGCCCGTGTTTGCCGGCGAAGATATCTATTTTCCGATTGTGATTGAAAACGAAGAACCGCGTCCGCGTGCCGCCTTTACGCTGCGCAATGCCTTTTATCAGGCGGACTGCGCCGGCATTGAGGCACATAGCGGCACCGAAGTGAAACTTGCCCAGCCGACCGCCGAACGCGGCTGGACTTCCCTGCTGCCGCTGGAAATCTACACCACTATGCCGCTGGGCTTGTTCGTAGCCTGGCAATGGCGGCATTTGGCAGGAAAAGGCTTAGTTTATCCGCAACCTGCCGGCGATTTGCCCTTGCCGATGTTTGCCGACAATGCCAATGGCAGTTTAATCAGCGAGGGACGCGGCGAAGACGAATTGGTCGGTTTGCAAGGCTATCACCCCGGCGATCCCTTATCGCGAGTTGCTTGGAAGCAAAGCAGCCGCGGCGAATTATTGATTAAGCAATTTTCAGGCATGGGAGCAGAACAAGTGCTGTTGGATTATCAAAAAATGGGCGGCGACAAAGAAACCCGCATCGCGCAATTGACGCGCTGGGTTTTGGACGCGGAAGCGGCAGGCTTGCTCTATGCCCTGCGTTTGCCGAATTTCAGCAGTGACTACAGCCGCGGTCAGGCGCATTATCATGCCTGCCTCAGCGCATTGGCGGTGCTGTGATGAAGCTGAATTTCGCCAAAATCCAATGGATTTCCGCTGCCGCCTTCCATGAACGCTTAACGCCGCGCCATTGGCGGATTGCCTTAAGCGCGATGAGCATTTGCCTACTGCCGCTGATTATCTTCTTTCCGCCGCAAATCGGCGCGATTTTACTCTTGGCGGTCGTAGCAAAAGGGCTGAGCCTATGGCTGGGACGACCGAGCATTGCATTGGCGGCGGTATTTATCGTCTTTCCGCTGAGCGTGGCAGTCGTTATTTCGGGCTTTTGGCAAGTAGGACTGACGCACAGTTTTCTGGCTTTATTGGCGGTGATGAGCGTCTGCAAAATGCTGGAATCGCGCAATGTCCGCGATACCCGCATTCTCTTTCTCATCAATTTGGTGCTGATGCTGAGCTTTTTAATGTTCAGCCAGTCGGTACTCATCTTTCTCTATCTGCTGCTGGCGGTAGCATCCAATATGTATGCCCAATTGCAGATTAGCCAGCGCGACAGTCTGCGCGTCAGCCTCGGACGTTGGCGCGATGTCGGCAAATTGCTGCTCTTGGCACTGCCTTTTACGATCATCGTCTTTTTTACCTTCCCGCGTTTTGACCCCATTTGGGGACTGCCGCGGCAAAATTCGCAGGGCATTACAGGCTTGCCCGAAGAAATGAGTATGGACGGCCTATCTTCTCTCGCTCAATCTGATGAAATTACTTTCCGTGTACAATTTGCGGACGGCAATATTCCGCGCGGCGACATGCTATATTGGCGCGGCCCCGTGCTATGGCATTACGACGGCAGCAAATGGCAACAACGCGAAGAAGACGGACGTGTATCGCCTGAAACCCTGCATTATGACCGCTCGCAGCGCCTCGATTACACCCTTACGCTTGCCAAAACCGATTTAATCTGGCTGCCCGCCTTGGAAATGCAAATCGGCGCAGGAGGACGTTTTTGGCGCGGCAGCGCGCATCAAATCCGTCTGCCGCGCACCAAACGTGGCGAAGAACGTTTTCAACTTACTGCGGCAACGCGCTTTCAATTGCAAGCTCATGCTTTGCCTGAATACGACCGCCGCATGGCAACGCGATTGCCGCCCGAGTTGGACTTAACGCGCACCCGCGCCCTCGCCCAAGAATTGTATCAGGCAGGCGGCAGCAGCGCCGCCGGCTTTGCCGAGCAATTCCTCGCCCACATCCGCAACAATGAATTTTATTACACCCTTGAGCCGATTCCCGGCGCGCAGCATGTGGAAAACTTCCTCTTCGGTAGCGGCTTCGGCTTTTGTCAGCACTATGCCAATGCCATGGCGGTTGCCGCACGCAGTGTCAATATTCCCTCGCGCGTGATTATCGGCTATCAGGGCGGTACTTTTAACGCCGTATCAGGCGATTTCGTCGTGCGCGAAGAACAGGCGCACGCGTGGGTGGAATTATGGCTAGAAGAACAGGGTTGGACGCGCTTCGACCCCACCGCGGCAGTCGCGCCTTGGCGGGTGCAAAGCGGCGGATTGTCCAGCGAAAATCTAGGCGGCGCGGAGTCGCGCAGCATCTTATCGCGCTTTGCCGAGCAATATACGACGGTCTCTTGGCTGCGCGATGTCATTGATGCCGGACAGGCATTTTGGCAAAACTGGGTCATTAACCTCAATAATGACCGCCAAGGCAGCCTGCTCGGCTTATTAGGCCAATTCGGCTTAGGCGCCGGCATTGTCATCTTGCTGATAGGCGGTCTTGTCTTAGGATTGTTGTGGCTGCTATGGCATCTGTGGCGCAAACGCGTGCATATTGAAGAAGATGCGGTGGCAAAAGCCATGCGCCGTTTGCTGCTGCGTTTGGAAAAACGTGCTTGGTATAAATCGCGTAAAGAAAGCATCTCGCTGTTTTTGCGCCGCATCGTCAAAGAAAAGCAACCCAAACATAGCGCCGCTTTACTTGCATTAGCCGATGCCTACGAACAATTCCGCTATCAAGAACGCGGCGACGAAGCGGCTCTACTCAGGCAAATTCGCTATGTTACCAAATTATAGTTTATTGAATTAAAGGGGCTAAAGAGTGAAATATAGTATTTTCGATTTCTTTAGCCCTAACCTGAGTTCGGGATAAGCACCCCACTAAAAAATAAAGAGCAATTGTGATAATCTACTGTTTTGACGAAACAAACCATCACAAAAGCCCTTTAACATGGAACATCTTACAACACTTTTCTGCCAAGTAGATGATTTT
>NZ_JBXGGR010000071.1:0-7982 GCF_056855035.1 Suttonella sp. | reverse complement strand
TTTCTTAAGATTGCTTAAGATAACTTAAGACAATTAAATTTTAGCAAGAATTTGATTTTGTATTCTTTTATTCTAAACTTTAGACTTGTTCAGACGTAAAAAAACCGCTTAAAACTAAGCGGTTTCAATAGGTTGGCGGAGAGGAAGAGATTCGAACTCTCGATAGGGGTATAAGCCCTATACTCCCTTAGCAGGGGAGCGCCTTCAGCCACTCGGCCACCTCTCCGTCATGAGGTGGCGAATTATATACAAAAAAAAAGCTGCTGTAAAGTGGCAACTTTCTTTTTGTACTTGCGGCTTCATATTATCTTAATCTTTCGCGATCTCTTCAGTATTTTCTTGTAAAAGCCGCTGATAGATTTCCTCTCGATGAACAGCAATATGATCTGGTGCTTCAATTCCTAAACGAACTTGATTGCCTTTAACCGCTAGTACTGTCACTTGGATCTCATCATCAATGATGATGGTTTCACCAATCCTTCGCGTCAGTATTAACATGGCTTTAATGTCCTAATTCACAGATAAGGGAGGCGCATTATAGCAATGTTCAATCTCAGCCGCGATAACTTTTGCTTATGCTTATGTAATTTTTCTATTGCTAGCAGTGAGATAGTCTGCAAAATTCGCTTTTGCAGACTACCTTCATCCGTTCGCCTTAGACGATTTTTTTCGGCATTGCCGATTTCAATTCGTCATTCGCTTGATTGATATAGTTTTTATTGAAATTATTCTCAAAACGCTCAACGAGATCGTTCGCCTGCTTGGCATAATCTTCCTGATTTGACCAAGCATTTTGCGGCTGCAAAATATCGGAAGGCACATCAGGACATTGGGTAATAATTTCAAAACCAAAACGCGGATCGGTAATACTAGGAGCATCTTTGAGTTTGCCTGTATTGATGGCATCGACAATGGCGCGAGAATATTTTAATTTGATTCTTTCACCGCTACCGTAAGCGCCGCCGGCCCAACCGGTATTCACCAACCAAACATCTACTTGATGTTCTCGAATTTTTTCCGCTAACAGTTCCGCATATTTTGCAGGATGCCAAACCATAAAGGGCGCACCGAAACAGGCGGAGAAGGTCGCTTGCGGCTCAGTTACCCCCATTTCTGTTCCGGCAACTTTGGCGGTATAGCCTGAAATAAAGTGATACATCGCTTGTGCCGGATTGAGTTTTGCCACAGGAGGCAGAACACCAAAGGCGTCGCAAGTCAGGAATATAACGTTTTTGGGCTGCCCTGCAACACAAGGAATGCGTGCATTATTTATAAATTCAATCGGATAACTGACGCGTGTATTTTGCGTGATACTGGTATCGCTAAAATCCACATGATGGTTTTCATCAAGCACTACATTTTCTAACACTGCACCGAATTTAATCGCGCCGTAAATATCGGGCTCTTTTTCTGCCGATAAGTCAATGGCTTTGGCATAGCATCCGCCTTCAATATTAAATACGCCGTCATTTGTCCAAACATGCTCGTCATCGCCGATCAAATCGCGGTTTGGGTCAGCAGATAAGGTGGTTTTACCTGTACCGGATAAGCCGAAAAGTATGGTGGAGGTTTCGCCGCCGCGCTCAACGGTTGCGGAGCAATGCATAGGGAATTCTCCCTCTAAAGGCATGAGATAATTCATAATGGTGAATACGCCTTTTTTCATTTCACCGGCGTATTCCGTACCTAGAATTACCATCTCTTTGCGTTCAAAAGAAAGCGCAACGCTGGTTTTGCTGCTGACGCCTTCGACGCTTTCATCTGCAGGACATTGTCCAGCATTAAAGATAACGTAATCCGGCTCGCCGAATTCGGCTAATTCCGCTTCAGTCGGGCGGATAAGCATATTGTGCATGAAGAGCGCGTGGTAAGGACGCGTGGTTATAACGCGGATTTTACGGCGATAGCGCGCATCCCAACCGGCAAAACCGTCTAATACATAGAGCGTTTCGGCATTGCTTAAAAATTGAGTAGCGATATCGCGGTTTGCCATAAAAGAAGCGTCGCTTAATTTGATGTTGATATCTCCCCACCAAATATTCTGTGAAGAATCAGCATGTTCTACAATTCGTTTATCCTTAGGCGAACGACCTGTTTTTTCGCCTGAATAAGCGACTAAAGCGCCATTAGAAGTTATCGCGGCTTTCGAATCATGCTGCAGCGCTTGTTGGTATAAAGCAGCCGGCGGCAAATTACGAAATGCTGTTTGTGTAATGCCATATTGTGTGAGGGAAAAGGATTTCTGTGTCAAAACGCTCATTAGATGCCTCCATCTTTTTCATGTATTACCTTATCAGAATTTTAGCACTATTGTTTATAACAAGAAACACCCCATTCAAATTTTATTTTTCCCACAGAAAAACAACAAAAGAAAACTTTTATATCTCTAATTTTTTATAAGTATTAACGATAAGTTCACATAAAACTATTTTTCGTCTTCTGCAGCTGCCGCTTCCTTGCCGGGTAAACATAAGAAATCGGAGATAAATTAATAATTTTCGGCAAAGCCGAAAGGCTTCCGTTAAAATAAGCAGGTTTATCAAAAATTCGGCGGAGATATCATGCAGAAAGCAATCCTTGCGCTGGCTGACGGCAGCATTTTTCATGGGCGGGCGATTGGTGCCGAAGGGCAGCAATGCGGCGAGTTGGTGTTTAATACCTCTATGACGGGTTATCAAGAAATCCTAACCGATCCTTCTTATTTAGGACAAATCGTTACCTTAACCTATCCGCATATCGGCAATACGGGCGTGAACAGCTTAGATGTGGAATCGGGCAAAATCCAAGCGGCGGGATTGGTGGTGCGCGATGCGCCGAGTTTTTACAGCTCTTGGCGCGCCGAAGGTTCGCTGTCGGATTATTTGAAAGAACAAGGCATTGTTGCTATTTCGGATATCGATACGCGCGAGCTGACGCGCCGTCTGCGCACGCAAGGTGCGCAAAATGCCTGCCTGATGTGCGGCGATGACATCGATGAAGCCGCCGCAGTTGCCGCCGCCTGCAATCATCCAAGTATGACAGGGCAGGCGCTTGCCACGCAGGTTTCCGTACAGGACATCAGCCCCTACAGCCAAGAAAGTATTTGGGAGGCGGCAAACGACAGCTATCCCGAACAATCGGGCGATTTACATGTTGTCGCCTACGATTTCGGCATTAAACGCAATATTCTGCGCCTATTGGCACATGCCGGCTGCCGCATTACGCTCGTGCCTGCCGACTGTCCCGCGCAAGAAGCGCTGGCGCTCAATCCGCATGGCATTTTCTTATCCAACGGGCCGGGCGATCCCGAGCCGCTGAAAGCGCAAATCGCCGCCATTCAAGTCTTTTTAGAGAAAAACATACCGATTTTCGGCATTTGTCTGGGACATCAATTGCTGGGCTTGGCAGGCGGTGCTAAAACCCTCAAAATGAAGCACGGACACCACGGCGCCAATAACCCTGTGGCGGATACGCAGACAGGACGCGTCATGATTACCTCACAAAACCACGGCTTTGCCGTTGACGAAAACAGCCTGCCCGCTAATGTAATTGCTACGCACCGCTCTTTATTCGACGGCACATTGCAGGGACTGGCTTGGACGGACAAACCCGTCTTTGCTTTCCAAGGACATCCCGAAGCCGGCCCCGGCCCGCGCGATGCGGAAATCCTCTTCTTGCGCTTTACCAATACCATGCGCCAATATGCGCGCCAGCATTGATATGTTCAAAAACATCTAGCGCATCATGTTTGGGATTACCGACCTCGCCGCCTATCTGATTGGCACGACCGCGATTATCTTGGTTCCGGGGCCAAATTCCATGTATTGCCTAAGCGTGGCGGGACAATACGGTGTGGAAACCGCCTACCGCAGCATCTTCGGCATTTTATTGGGAGACAGCCTGCTCATGTTGGCGACCGTCTTAGGCGCAGGCGCATTGCTGAAACTCTATCCTGTGCTTTTTCACGGCGTGCAACTCTTGGGCGGCTTATATCTCGCCTATATCGGCTGGCAATTGCTCAAAAGTGCGGCGCAGACGTGGAAAAACCGTATGCAGCAACAGACGGAGGCGGGCGAGCGCACCCCACCCAAACACGTCTTCAAACGCGCCCTTGCCTTGAGCCTGACCAATCCCAAAGCGATTTTATTTTTCCTCTCATTTTTCGTGCAATTTGTTGATCCGACTTATCGGCATCCGGCATTGAGCTTTTTGGTGCTGGCGATACTGTTGCAGCTGATTAGCTTTGCCTATCTCAACGTATTAGCCTTTGCCGGCGACCGCTTGGTACAAGCCTTTTGCACAAGGCGTAAACTTGCCGCGCTGGGCATGGGCGCAGTCGGTGTGTTATTTATCGGATTTGCGCTCAAACTCTGGATGAGCTCGATAGAATGAGACACAAATATCTAATGAAATTAACCCAAAACGAGAAACATTATGCCTAAAAGAAGCGATATTCAATCCATCCTTATCATCGGTGCTGGACCAATCGTGATTGGTCAGGCCTGCGAATTCGACTATTCCGGCGCGCAGGCTTGCAAGGCGCTTAAGCGCGAAGGTTTTCGCATTATTTTGGTCAATTCCAATCCTGCCACGATTATGACCGATCCTGAAATGGCGGATGCGACTTATATCGAGCCGATTCAATGGCAGACGATTGAAAAAATCATTGAAAAAGAACGTCCTGATGCCATTTTGCCGACCATGGGCGGGCAAACCGCGCTTAATTGCGCTTTGGATTTGGCAAAGCATGGCGTATTGGCGAAATACGGCGTGGAATTGATCGGGGCTTCCGTGAAGGCGATTGAAACCGCTGAAGACCGCGATTTGTTCAAACAGGCAATGGATGAAATCGGCTTGGGCAGTGCCAAATCTTTCGCCGTGCATACGATGGAAGAAGCGCGCGCGGCGCAGGCGCAATTCGGCTTTCCCGTGATTATCCGCCCCTCTTTCACATTGGGCGGCTCGGGCGGCGGCATTGCTTACAATAAAGATGAATTTGAAGAGATTACCGCTTACGGCTTGGAGCTTTCGCCGACCAATGAAGTCTTGCTCGAAGAATCTTTGCTGGGCTGGAAAGAGTTTGAAATGGAAGTGGTGCGCGATAAAAACGACAATGCGATTATCGTCTGCTCGATTGAGAATTTCGATCCGATGGGCGTGCATACCGGCGATTCTATTACCGTCGCCCCCGCCCAGACATTGACCGATAAGGAATACCAAGTCCTGCGCGATGCTTCGATAGCTATTTTGCGCAAAATCGGCGTGGAAACCGGCGGTTCTAATGTGCAATTTGCGGTTAATCCCAAAGACGGTCGCGTGATTGTGATTGAGATGAATCCGCGCGTCAGCCGTTCTTCCGCCTTGGCATCAAAAGCCACCGGTTTTCCGATTGCTTCGGTGGCGGCGCGTTTGGCGGTGGGCTACACCCTCGACGAGCTGAAAAACGAAATCACCGGCGGCGTTACGCCTGCTTCATTTGAACCGGCGATTGACTATGTGGTGGTTAAAATTCCGCGTTTTGATTTTGTAAAATTCAAACAGACCAACCGCCGCTTAAATACGCAGATGCGTGCGGTGGGCGAAGTGATGGCGATTGGGCGCACCTTTAAAGAATCGTTGCATAAAGCGATTCGTTCTATGGAAGAAGGGCATTTGGGCTTCAGCCGTATGGATACGGCAGAGGAAGATTTGCAAGGTTTGATTTCCACGCCGACCCCCGAGCGGATTTTCCATGTGGCGGAGGCGTTGCGTCAAGGCTGGAGCGTGGAGCAGCTCTATCAAAGCACGGCGATAGATCCTTGGTTCTTGGCGCAAATGGCGGAAATGATGGATATGGAAATGGCATTGCGCGGCGGCACAGTCGATTTGCAAGATGCCGGCAATCTGTACGCCTATAAACGTGCGGGATTTTCCGATGCGACTTTGGCGCAATGCACAGGCAAAAGCGAAAAAGAAATTCGGGAATTGCGCCGTGCCTTAAACGTGCTGCCGGTGTATAAGCGCGTGGATTCCTGTGCGGCGGAATTTGCCAGCAGCACCGCCTATCTCTATTCCAGCTATGAAGAATTCTGCGAAGCCGAGCCGAGCGATAAGCGCAAAATCATGATTTTAGGCGGCGGTCCGAACCGTATCGGACAAGGAATTGAATTCGACTATTGCTGCGTGCATGCCGCTTTAGCCCTCAAAGAAGACGGCATCGAGACCATTATGGTGAACTGCAACCCCGAAACCGTTTCCACCGATTTCGATACCGCCGACCGCCTTTATTTCGAGCCGCTGACTTTGGAAGACGTGCTGGAAATCGTGCGCGTGGAGCAGCCCGACGGTGTCATCGTGCAATACGGCGGACAAACGCCGCTGAAACTGGCGCGTGCTTTGGAAGCCGAAGGCGTAAACATCATCGGCACCTCCCCCGATGCCATCGACCGCGCTGAAGATCGCGAACGCTTCCAGCAATTGCTGCAAACCCTGAATCTGCGTCAGCCGCCGAACCGTACCGCCAGCGACACCGCGACCGCTCTGCAAAAAGCCCAAGAAATCGGCTATCCCTTGGTGGTGCGTCCGTCCTATGTTTTGGGCGGTCGTGCTATGGAAATTATCTATAATGACCAAGATCTTGAGCACTATATGCAGGAAGCCATTCATATTTCCCCCGATGCGCCGATTTTGCTCGACCGCTTCTTAAACGATGCGATAGAAGTCGATATCGATGTTATCAGCGACGGTAAACAGGTAGTTGTCGGCGGCATCATGGAGCATATCGAAGAAGCCGGCGTACATTCCGGCGATTCCGCCTGCTCTTTACCGCCGTATCGCCTGCCCGCCCATATTGCCGATGAAATTGCGCGTCAAGCCAAAGAAATGGCATTGGCATTAAACGTCGTCGGGCTGATGAACACGCAATTTGCCGTGCAGGGCGAAGACATTTTCGTCTTGGAAGTCAATCCGCGTGCTTCGCGTACCGTGCCTTTCGTCTCGAAAGTAACGGGGCGTTCGCTGGCGAAAATCGCCGCCCGCTGCATGGCGGGGCAAAGCCTGTCGGAACAAGGCATTCACGCGCCGATTGCTGTGAAAAAATATGCCGTCAAAGAAGCCGTCTTCCCCTTTGCCAAATTCCAAAACGTCGATCCCATTCTCGGGCCGGAAATGAAATCCACCGGCGAAGTCATGGGCGTGGGCGAGAGCTTTGCCGAAGCCTTCCAAAAAGCGCAGCGTGGCGCGGGCGAACGCATGCCCAAACAAGGCGGACGCGTCTTTATCTCTGTGAAAAACAAAGATAAGAACAAAGCCGCCGAAGCTGCGCGTCTGCTCTTGGGGGCGGGCTATCAATTAGTCGCTACAGACGGCACCGCCGCCGCCCTGCAAGATCAAGGCATTGCCTGCGAACGCGTGAATAAAGTCGCCCAAGGCAGACCGCATATCGTTGACCACATCATCAATGGCGAGATTGACCTCATCATCAACACGACCGAGGGCAAGCAGTCGATTGCCGATTCCTACGATATCCGCCGCCAAGCCCTGATGCACAAAGTGCATTACACCACTACGATGGCGGGCGGTATGGCTATCGCTACCGCGCTGGCGCGTGAGCAAAGCGAGGAACAAGTCCGCTCCCTGCAGGAAATCCATGCCGAATTGGCTGAATAATCCTAGCGCCCAAGCCCCGTGCTTGGGCTTTTTAGAAAAATTTCAAAAACAATCGGATAATTTAAAAAATCTGCATTGTAATGCGGATTTCTAAATGCTTGGTTGTTTTTCTGATATATCAGTGGTATTAAACAGCAAAGCATTTTTAAAGATTGCCCATTTGCTTAAAAAAGTTGAGAAGCAATTAGTGCTTAATTGCCCCTTTAGTTCTAAAATAACCTGAGTTCGGGATAAGCCCCCTCTATTTAGCAGCCGCCAAAGCATTCTTCCCAAACATCTGCGGCTTATACGCAAACAAGCAATATGCCGTTAATCCAGAAATCAGATTCGACAAAAATCCCTTCTCTGAACGATGG
>NZ_JBXGGR010000068.1:0-10230 GCF_056855035.1 Suttonella sp. | reverse complement strand
AAAAATCATTCAGACTAATAATAAATCCACATCCATATCGCGGATGGCTTCCTGCGCATTCAGCAGCAATTCCTTATCACAAATAATGCAATCGAAAACCGTTAAAGGACAAATCAAAAATGTCGCTACTTTGCCGTATTTGGAAGAATCCGATACCAAAATATTTTTATGCGCCGCTTGAATAATGGCTTTTTTGACAGGAATTTTATTTTCATCTGGCGTGGTCAAGCCTTTTAAATTCCAAGAAGAAGTGGAAACAAAAGCAATATCTATCGCCAATTGGGATAAGGTTTGCGCCGCCAATGTGCCGACTGAAGAGCGGTTAAGTTTATTGACCGTGCCGCCGATATGAATCAGATTGGATTGTCCTTGCACCATCAAGAAATTAGCAATGACAAAATCATTGGTAATGACCAACAAGTCCTCGCGTGCGGCGATTTGCCGCGCAATTTCAAGGCTTGTGGTACCGGCATCCAAATAAACCGTAACATTTTCGGGAATCAATTGCGCGGATTGACGACCGATATGTTCTTTTTCGTCATGGAAAACCAAGAATTTGTCGTCATGAGTGGCTTCATAAGGCAAATGCTCCAAAGCTTGAACGCCGCCTGATACCGAAACCACCCTGCCTTCGTCTTCCAGTTTTTGGATATCGCGGCGGATGGTCATATGCGAGACTTGAAGAATATCCGATAACTCATTGATACCGATTATTTTTCTTTCTTTTATCAAATTAAGAATGCGTTTTTGTCTTTGTGCTGGAATCACGTCAAAACCTTAAATATTGTGAATTTGTGTGAGCTATTATAAAAAAATTTTTCCCTTCATCAAACAGATAGCCGAATTTTGCCATAAAAATTCAGTAAAAATCAGTAAATACTTCAAAATATTTCAAAATCTGAACCGCTGCACGGATGCTATCTACTCTTACTAGCAAGTATTTAGAGAAACGCTCTTTTACACAAAATAACATTTGACAACATTTTTTATCAGTGCTATTGTCTTGCCAAGTAGTAAATAAAAAGTAATTTTTTACTTACCAGCTTATATTTTTCACTCAAAAATCTAGGAGATGCTATGACTTACTCGGTTGCTGTTATTGGACTCGGCTCTATGGGCATGGGAGCCGCATTATCTTGCATCCATGCGGGCTTAGATACTTATGGAATTGATATTAACCCTATTTCATTGGAAAAATTACAATCTGCCGGCGCAAAAGAAACGGCTGTGAATGCTAACAATTTTGCACAAAAATTAGATGCGGTCGTGATTCTGGTGGTGAATGCGGCGCAGGCAAATACGGTCTTATTCGGCGAAAACGGTATTGCCAAGCAACTCAAAAAAGGCACGCCCGTGATGGTTTCTTCAACGATGGCCGCCGCTGATGCTCAAGGTATTTCACAAAAATTATCAGAATTAGGGCTTATCATGTTAGATGCACCTGTTTCTGGTGGTGCGGCAAAAGCGGCAAAGGGTGAGATGACGGTGATGGCTTCTGGACCACAAGAGGCTTTTGAGAAGCTGAAGCCTGTTTTAGATGCCACGGCATCTAAGGTTTACAACATCGGCGAAGCAATCGGCTTAGGCGCTACCGTCAAAATCATTCATCAGTTATTGGCGGGCGTGCATATCGCCGCAGGTGCGGAAGCGATGGCGCTTGCCGCAAAAGCGGGAATTCCTTTAGAGATGATGTATGACGTTGTCACTCATGCGGCGGGTAATTCTTGGATGTTTGAAAACCGCATGAAGCATGTTGTTGACGGAGATTACACCCCGCTTTCAATGGTCGATATTTTTGTCAAGGACTTGGGCTTGGTAAACGATACCGCCAAATCTCTGCATTTTCCCCTGCATCTTGCCAGCACCGCTTATTCGATGTTTACCGAAGCCAGCAATGCCGGCTACGGCAAGGAAGATGATAGTGCGGTGATTAAAATCTTTAGCGGCATTGATTTACCTAAGAAAGGAGCGTAATTCATGTTAGGAGTGATTGCTGACGATTTTACCGGCGCAAGCGATATTGCCAGTTTTTTGGTCGAAAACGGCTTATCTTGCATGCAGATGAATGGCGTACCGAAGCAGGCATTGGCTGAAAAAGTCGATGCGGTGGTCATTAGCCTGAAATCGCGTTCAAATCCTGCAGCCGAAGCGGTAGAACAGTCTTTAAAAGCCTTTGAATGGCTGAAAGATAATGGCTGCCAGCAATATTATTTTAAATATTGTTCGACTTTTGACAGCACCGCTGAAGGGAATATCGGCCCTGTTACTGATGCTTTATTAGCGGTATTGGGTGAAGATTTCACGGTGATTACGCCTGCATTGCCTGTCAATGGTCGCACAATTTTTAACGGTTATCTATTTGTCGGTGATGTCTTACTCAATGAATCAGGTATGCGTAATCATCCAATTACGCCGATGTTAGATGCCAATCTGTTGCGTCTGATGGATGCACAATCTAAAGGCAAAACAGGTTTGGTTGCTTATAGCGATGTGATACAAGGTGTTGAGCGTGTGAAAGCACGTTTTGCAGAATTAAAATCGCAGGGCTACCGCTATGCAGTGGTTGATGCGGCGGATAACAGCCAATTAGCGATATTGGCAGAAGCTGTTGCGGATTTCAAATTGGTAACAGGCGGCTCGGGCTTAGGCGCTTATATGGCGGCATATCTTAGCGGCGGCAAAAAAGGAACGAATGCTTTTCTGCCTAAAAAAGCAAAAACCGTGGTGTTATCCGGCTCTTGCTCCGTTATGACCAATAAGCAAGTCAATGCTTATAAAGCCAAAGCCCGCCATTTTCATCTAGAGGTAGCGGAAGCGGTAAGAAATCCTAATTATGCCAATGAACTTTATGAACAAATTCTGCTACATCTAAACGATGAAATGGCTCCCATGATTTATGCCACCGTCCCTCCAGAAACTTTAAAAAACATTCAGGCGGAATTTGGGCGGGAAAAATCTAGTCAGGCAGTAGAAAGTGTCTTTGCTAAATTGGCTCTACGACTGAAAAATGAAGCTGGGGTGGTAAATTTCATCAATGCAGGCGGTGAAACCTCAAGTATTGTCGTGCAGGAACTTGGTTTTACAGGTTTTCACATTGGCAAACAAATTGCCCCTGGTGTGCCTTGGTTAAAAGCGGTAGATGATGAGATTTATCTCGCCCTGAAATCAGGAAATTTTGGCACGGAAGACTTTTTTGCTTACGCACAAGGAATGTTTTCATGACTGAGTTAGCACAAAAAGAATTAATGGTCAGCCTAGGGCGCTCCTTTTATGAGCGCGGCTACACGGTAGGCGGTGCGGGAAATCTGTCCGTCCGCCTTGATGAAGAACGCATCTTAGTTACGCCGACCGGTTCTTCCTTAGGGCGCCTTCAAATCGATCGTTTATCCGTCATCGACGGCCAAGGCAAGGTATTGTCAGGCGACAAACCTTCCAAAGAATCGGTTTTTCATTTGGAAATGTATCGCCGCAATCCCGATTGCCAAGCCATCGTGCATTTGCACAGCACTTATCTTACTGCACTGTCCTGCTTGGAAAATCTTGACTGCGACAATGCCATCAAAGCCTTTACTCCCTACTACGTCATGCGCGTAGGCAAGCTACCCGTGATTCCTTATTACCGTCCCGGTTCGCCGCATATCGCTACGGAACTGGGCGAAAGAGCGCTGCTTGGTAAAGCCTTTCTCTTGGCGAATCACGGCGTCGTCGTTACGGGATCCGACCTTGCGGATGCGGCGGACAATGCCGAAGAATTGGAAGAAACAGCGAAATTGTTCTTCATTCTTCAAGGACAAAAAATCCGTTATCTCACGGATGATGAAGTAAAAGATTTAGAAAACAGAGGAAAATGACATGCCTAAATTTGCTGCGAATCTCACCATGATGTTTAACGAAAAACCTTTTTTAGACCGCTTTGAAGCAGCGGCCAAAGCGGGATTCAAATACGTCGAATATTTATGGCCTTACGACTACCCTGCCGAAGAACTAAAAGCCAAACTCGATCAATTCGGTTTGAAACAAGTGCTGTTTAATACTTCCGCAGGCGACGTATCCAAAGGAGAATGGGGATTAGCCGCCATTCCGGGACGCGAAGCGGATGCCAGACGCGACATTGATCAAGCCTTGGAATACGCCATCGCCTTGCAATGTCCTAGCGTGCATATCATGGCGGCGGTTGTGCCTGAAGGTGCAGACCAGGAAGCCTATAAAAAAACCTTTATCGAAAATATTCTGTATGCGGCGGATAAATTCAAAGCCCACGGCATCAATATCTGCCTAGAAGCATTAAGCCCTGAAGTCAAACCCGGATATTTTCTCAAAAGCCAATACGACACCTTGAAAATTGTCGATTTAATCAATAAAGACAATGTCTTTGTTCAACTGGACTATTTCCATGCGCAAAATGTTGACGGCAATCTCGCCCGTTTGACCGACAAACTCAAAGGCAAATTTTCACACGTCCAAATCGCTTCCGTGCCGGATCGCCATGAACCCGACGAAGGGGAAATCAATTACCAATTCATTTTTAATAAATTGGATGAAATGGCTTATGAAGGCTATGTCGGTTGCGAATATAAGCCGCGCGGCGAAACCGCGCAGGGCTTAGCCTGGTTTGAGCCTTATAAAGGCCAATAATCTTAAGGGGGACGTATGGATTACTATTTGATTTCCTATCCTTTGGATGCTGCCGATATGGGTTATCCCGGCGAACCGACCTTAAGTATCGAAGCCAGTTCGCGCATCGACAAGGGGGATTATTACAACAGCTCGATTATCCATCTCTTCAATCATTTCGGCACCCATTTTGACGCGCCGAGACATTTCAACCGCAACGGCCCGAGCATTACGGAATTGCCTTTGAGCCAGTTCCTTTATGACAAACCCTTGCTGATCGATATTCCTAAGCAAAGCGGATCAATGATCGAAAAAGAGGATTTAATGCCTCATCTTGAGGCTATTCAGCAGGCGGATTGTTTGCTGATCCGAACCGGCTTTGAAGCCTTGAGACAATCCTCGCCCAAAGAATATGCCGAAAATGGCGGCGCCGTCAGCATCGACGCCGCGCAATACCTTATCGATCACGCGAAAAACCTCAAAGCCGTCGGCTTCGACTTTATTTCCCTGGCTTCTCCCGCCCATCCTGATCATGGCGTCAAAGCCCATCAAATCATGTTGGGTATGTACAGCGACAACTATATTTGCATTATCGAAGACATGAAATTATCCGCAATCAATGCGCCATCTTTATCCACCGTGATGGCTGTGCCTTTGTTAGTGAAAGGGATTGACAGCGCACAGGTCACGGTTCTTGCCTCGGAGCACTAGATGAAAGCAAAAAATACCTCTATTGCGGCACTGATATTTATCTTGCTCTCGGCAGTATCTGCCTATTTGGCCTCAGCCATAGAAAGAGACTTCGGCAACATCGATGTCAGCAATATCGTTTTCATGACAGAAGAAATGAAACCGATGTCGGCAAAACTCTACCGTCCGATCTCCGCCACTCCCGACAGCCCCAAACCGGGCGTTTTGGCCTTGCACGGCTATCAAAGCGATAAAGAAGCCACCAATACCTTCGGCGCTTTGGAACTGGCCAAGCGCGGCTTTGTGGTACTGGCCATCGACCACTTCGGCCACGGATTTTCCACCGGCCTGCCCGCTTCAAACAGCAATATGAGCGGCGCCAATAACGGCTATCAATATTTAAAACAACTGGATTTTGTCGATAAAGACAAGCTCGGCATTTTCGGCCATTCCACCGGCGCGCTCAACGCCATCCGCGTGGCCAAACTCAATCCCGACCACAAAGCCATCAACGGCCTGAGCAGCAACGGCGGAGAAGCAGGGCTCAATAACTATCTGCTGACCCAAGGGTTATATGAAGAAATCGGCGGTTATCGGGAAAGAACCTTTCCGGTGAAAGACCTTGTCAGCCATCCTAAACGCTTGGAGGCTTTCGGTTTGGCGGAAAATGAGCGCCTGCAATGGAACCATACCTACGGCAATATTGAAGACGGCTCCGCCAGACGCGCCGCATTAGTTAATGGCACGCATTTAGGCGTGATGATTGCTTCGCAAAGCAATAAAGAAATCGTGTCATGGTTTAACCAAACCCTGCAACAAGGCGATCAAAGCGGCCATTGGCCGGAGATTAACCGGCAAAGCTATTGGTATAAAGAATTTGCCGGTTTATTCAGCCTGTTCTTTGCCTTAATGGCGCTGCTTTGTGCTGCTAACAGCTTGCTGAAAACGGGCTATTTTTCCGCAATCCGCAAACAGCCCACTCTGCAAACCGCCATTTCCAAGCGCTCATGGTGGAAATTTTCCCTCATCAATATTGCCGTTACCGCCCTGTTTTATCCCCTGTTTACACAGTGGGGCGGCCCGAATGAGCCGATTGCCGCACTCCTGCCCTTCATGCCTTTGGAAATGGGCAACGGCATCATTTTATGGCTGTTGGTCAGCGGCATATTCAGCCTGATCTTATTCCTGATCTGGCAGAGGAAATCCTTTATTTCCCTGAGCGAATTCGGCGTTGTGAGCGCTTCCGCCTCCATTAAAACCGCTGAGATTGTCTGGCGCTCCTTTGTGTTAAGCCTGATCTGTGTAGGGGGACTGTATCTGTTTACCTGCATTATTTATCAATGCCTGCACGTCGAACTGCGGTTTTTATGGCCTTTGTTAAAACCCTTGACTGCGGAAAGATTTGCCATCCTCTTCTTCTATTGGCTGCCGATCCTGTTTTTCTTCATCGTCTTTAGCGGCTTGATTATCTCCGTGCAGATGCGCACAGAGATGAGAAGCAGCTTTAGCGCCACATTATTCGCCTGGAGCCTGCAAACCCTGTTCTTCGTTATTGGCGGCTTGCTGTTGCTATGGATTTTCCATTTTGGTTTGAACTTCCTGCAAATCGGCCCCGGATTTGATGTGATCGGCCTGCCGCAGTTTGGCGGCCGCTGGATGATGATGCTGGCCGTAATCATCCCCCAATTCATTGTATTTACAGTGATTAACCATTGGTGCTATCTCAAAACGGGATACATTTACCTGGGGCCCCTGCTGACTTCCATGCTGATGGCTTGGGTATTGGTCGGCGGGCAAGTGATGGGGCGTTTCTTAGCCTAAAACAGATTTATTTTCAGTTAATTAAGGACAAATCATGAACATTATTATCACCGGCGGACAAGGTTTTTTAGGACAACGTTTGGCCAAAACCCTGCTGGCGCAAGACAAGATCAAGGTCGATTCGCTGACCTTGGTGGATGTCATCACACCGGTGGCGCCGGATAATGATCCGCGGGTGCGCTGTGTGGAGATGGATCTGCGCGATGCCGAAGGCGTGAACGGGCTTATCCGCCCGGACACCGACGCCGTGTTTCATTTGGCGGCGATTGTCAGCAGCCATGCCGAACAAGATCCGGATTTGGGCTATGACATCAATTTTCTCGCCACGCGCAATTTGCTCGAGGTCTGCCGCCGTATCAAGCCCTCTATCCGCTTTATTTTCTCCAGTTCTTTAGCCGTATTCGGCGGCGAATTGCCCGATGTGATTCAAAACGACACAGCGGTTACACCGCAATCCACTTATGGCACGCAAAAAGCAATGAGCGAATTACTGATTAATGATTATTCACGCAAAGGCTTTATTGATGGTTTAGTAGTACGCTTACCCACCATTTGCATTCGCCCAGGAAAACCAAATAAAGCCGCTTCTTCTTTTGTCAGCAGCATTATTCGCGAACCTTTGCACAATGAAAATGCTATCTGCCCAGTATCAGAAGATTTATTATTATGGCTATCCAGCCCTAATACGATTATCGATAATTTTATTCATGCCCTAACTCTACCTTCACTACCGCTACGCAGTTGGCATGTCATCAATTTGCCAGGTTTTACTGTTAGCGTAAAACAAATGCTAGCAGATTTAGCACACATCAAAGGAGAAAATATTTTAGAAAAAATTACATTTGAATTCGATGAAAAAATTAATAATATTGTGGTCAGTTGGCCAGTAGAAATTAATTGCGCACAGGCAAAATCATTAGGCTTCAAAGCAGATGTAAATTTTGCAGATGTCATTAAGCAATTTATAACGTTTGACATGAAATCATTTTAGTTTATAGAGGTAGTTATGTTTTTAGGTCTTCCCATACCGGTCATCGGTTTGTTAATAGCGGTCTTCGTACTGGTCATACTGGTATTAAGAACCCGCGTACACGCTTTTATCGCCATGCTGATTGCCGCCGCCATTGCGGGCCTAATCGGCGGAATGAGCGTTAACGACACTTTAGGCGCCATCAGCAAAGGCTTTGGTGGCACATTAGGCGGCATCGGCATTGTCATCGGCTTGGGCGTCATGATGGGCAGCGTGCTGGAAGCCTCCGGTGCTGCTGAGAAAATGGCATACAGTTTCATTAAATTCTTAGGTAAAAAGAAAGAAGAATGGGCTTTGGCGCTTACCGGTTACGTAGTCAGTATTCCCATTTTTGTGGATTCCGCCTTTGTGATTCTCTATCCTGTCGCTAAAGCATTAGCGAAAAACGGCAAACGTTCGCTCTTAACCCTAGGTGTGGCGCTCGCCAGCGGTTTGGTCGTTACCCACCATACTGTTCCGCCGACGCCCGGACCTTTAGGCGTGGCGGGTTTGTTTAATGTCGATATCGGCGCGATGCTTTTGGTCGGTATGTCTTTTGCCGCCTTTCCTGTAATCGGCATGGTCATGTATGCGAAATGGTTGGATAAAAAATATCCTGATTTCAATCAGCAAGTCTTTAGCGATGAAGAATTGAAACAAAAATACGACGATTACATTGAAAGCCGCAAGAAAAAAGCTTTGCCGAGTTTAACGCTTTCTTTAATGCCGATCGTTTTACCGATTACCTTAATCTTTATCAAAGCTATCTTAGACTTGATTGCCAAAAGCAATCCCGACTTGAACAGCAGCGTTGTCTATCAATTTTTTGTCTTCATCGGACACCCGATGATTGCTTTAGCCATCAGCGTATTGATCGCCGTATATACGCTATTACCACACAGCAGCAAAAACGACACCGCCAATTATTTGGAAGAAGGCGTAAAATCCGCTGGCATCATCTTATTGGTTACAGGTGCCGGCGGCGCTTTAGGCATGGTCTTACGCGAAAGCGGTGCCGGTGATGCTTTGGCAAAAGAAATCGCGCAATTGCCTATTTCGCCGATTTTAATCCCCTTCATCGTTTCCACCTTAGTCCGCTTTATTCAAGGCTCGGGCACAGTTGCCATGATTACCGCCGCCTCGATTTCTGCACCGATTCTCTCGCAGATTCCCAGTGTAAACATGCTGCTGGCCGCACAAGCCGCCACTATGGGCTCACTATTCTTCGGTTATTTCAATGACAGCTTATTCTGGGTAGTGAATCGCATGATGGGAATTAATGACGTGAAAAAGCAAATGATTGTTTGGTCAATTCCAACCACTATCGCTTGGGCAATTGGCGGTTCACTGGTTATTCTCGCCAATTTGGTATGGGGAAATGACGGTTCGATTACCGACCTCATTCTGCCTTTGGGCGTATTAGGCGGCATCATGCTCTACGTCAAAACGCAAAAGTTGAAATCCTAATTCACACACAGCCCCTTTAAACGAAAGGGCTTTTTTCGGGAGATATCATGAATAAATACCGCAGCGCCATTATCAGCCTTTTAGCTATCGGCATTGATAGCGCAACACTTGCCGCAGATCCGATGCAAGACACAAGCATCGTTAATGCTATAGTCAAAGAAATGAAAAAGTGGTACAGTAATGCTGCTAACAGGTAGCGCAGAGAGTACGGCGAGATGTGTTTAAATTGTGACTCTTTTTGAATTTCTTGACTATATAGCGCTATCAAAGAGCACATTAGCGAGATTTATCAGCTTGAGGTTTCAGAAGCTGCCATCAGCAGTATCACCGACCAACTTATCCCACAACTTAAAGCCTAACAATCCAGAGCACTGGATAGCGTTTATCCTATCGTATGGCTTGATGCTATTCACTATAAGCACAAAGATGAGGGACGCTATGTCAATAAAGCAGTCTATACACTGTTATAGTCAAAGAATCCAAAAAAGGTTACACTAAAACTTATGGCATACTCAAAAGATTACAGACAAATGATATTAGACAAGCTGGCATCAGGTCATAGCTACAGAAAGCTTGTTGAAGAATATCGACTCAGCGCAACAAGCATTCAACGTTGGAAGAAAAGCATA
>NZ_JBXGGR010000062.1:0-21111 GCF_056855035.1 Suttonella sp. | reverse complement strand
ATCATCTACTTGGCAGAAAAGTGTTGTAAGATGTTCCATGTTAAAGGGCTTTTGTGATGGTTTGTTTCGTCAAAACAGTAGATTATCACAATTGCTCTTTATTTTTTAGTGGGGTGCTTATCCCGAACTCAGGTTAGTTTAGAGCCTTCACATTAAAACAGTGTGTTAAAAATTGTAGGGTAGGTAGTGCTGTCCACGTTTTTAAAGGATGAGAACCGCGTGGGCAATAAGTTGCCCACCATACCTTGCTTCAGTTTTGTATTAGCAACTGTAGTACAGTTCGAATTCCAAAGGATGGACTTGCAAACGCATTTTCGCCACTTCTTCCCGTTTGAGGGCAATATAGCCTTCAAGCAAATCGTCGTTAAATACGCCGCCTTGTTTTAAGAAATCGCAGTCGGCTTCCAGTGCATCCAAGGCTTGTTCTAATGAAAATGCCACTTGCGGAATGTTTGCCGCTTCTTCCGGCGGTAAATCGTATAAATCCTTATCCATTGCTTCGCCAGGGTGGATTTTATTTTTGATGCCGTCTAAGCCCGCCATCAGCAGGGCGGCGAATGCCAAATAGGGATTGGCGCTGGAATCGGGGAAACGCACTTCAATGCGGCGCGCCTTAGGATTGGTAATATAAGGAATGCGCACCGAGGCCGAGCGGTTGCGCGCCGAATAAGCCAACATCACCGGCGCTTCAAAATGCGGCACCAAACGCTTGTAGCTGTTGGTTGAAGGATTGGTAAAGGCATTCAAGGCACGGGCATGTTTGATGATGCCGCCGATGTAGTAAAGCGCCATGTCGGATAAACCGCCGTAGCCGTCGCCGCTAAAGAGATTCTTGCCGTCTTTGACCAAAGACATATGCACATGCATGCCCGAGCCGTTATCGCCGACGATAGGCTTGGGCATAAAGGTGGCGGTTTTGCCGGCGACATGGGCGGTGTTATGAATAATGTATTTCAATTGCTGAACTTCATCGGCTTTGCGCACTAAGGTATTGAAACGCACGCCGATTTCGCATTGTCCTGTGGCGACTTCATGATGCTGCACTTCCACACTTTGCCCCACTTGCTCCAAGAGTTCGCACATTTCCGCGCGCAAATCTTGCAGCGAATCTACCGGTGCCACTGGCATATAGCCGCCTTTCTGTCTGGGACGATGACCGCTGTTGCCGGTGTCATAGTCTTTTTCGCCGTTCCAATAGCCTTCTTCGGTGATGATTTCAAACATGACTTTATGTGCGGCACTGCTGAATTTCATTTCGTCAAAGATGAAAAATTCATTTTCCGGTCCGAAAAGGGCGGTGTCGGCAATGCCTAAGGATTGCAGATAGGCTTCGGCACGGCGGGCAGTGGAGCGCGGATCGCGGACATAGCCCTGCATGGTGTCGGGTTCGATAACATCGCAGGTGATAACGAGGGTTTTATGCTGATAGAAGGGATCGATGTAGGCGGTGGCAGGATCGGGCATCAATATCATGTCGGAGTTATGGATGCCTTTCCAGCCGGCAAAAGAGGAGCCGTCAAACATTCTGCCTTCTTCGAAAAAATCTTCGTCGATACTGGAGGCGGGGCTGCTGATGTGGTGTTCTTTGCCGCGCGTATCGGTAAAGCGCAGATCGACAAAGCGAACCTCTTCTTCTTCAATTAATTTCAAAATACTGTCAATATTCATAGCATTACTCCCTTCGATAGATTCAGCAAAGCCTTTTTATCACTCTGTTTTTATGCTGATTTTAAAAACAAACGCGGTATTTTGCATCATTGCGGGCTAAAAATAAAGCCTCTGGATTGAGAGGGCGGCGCTGTATGCCGCCGCTTAGGCTTGTTCAGGCGTATCGTCTTCGCCGTAATACATGACGCCGATTTTGATTTTTTCACGCCCTTTGCTGATACGCCACGCATTGGTGTCGCGCAGGGAATATACGCAGCCGCAGTATTCCTGCATGTAGAATTTTTCGCGTTTGCTGATTTCTATCATGCGTTGGCTGCCGCCGCTTTTGCGCCAGTTGAAGGTCCAATATTGCACGTCGGGGTAGGGGGCTGCCGCACGAATACCGCTTTCATTGATTTGCTGCATGTTTTTCCAGCGGCTGATACCCAGCGAGCTGGTAATGACGGGAAAGCCGTTTTCATGCGCGTATAAGGCGGTTCGCTCAAAGCGCATGTCAAAACACATACTGCAACGCGCGCCGCGCTCGGGATCCCATTCCATGCCTTTGGCGCGGGCAAACCAGTTGTCGCTGTCGTAGTCGCAGTCAATAAAGGGGATGTTGAATTTTTCCGCGAAGGCGATGTTTTCGTCTTTACGCAGATTGTATTCTTTGCGCGGATGAATGTTGGGGTTGTAGAAAAAAATGGTGTAATCGATGCCGCTGGCAAGCATGGCTTCCATGACTTCGCCCGAGCAGGGCGCGCAGCAGGAATGGAGTAAGACTTTGTTATGCCCGTCGGGGGGGACGAGTTTGGGGCGTTCGTGTAATTGCATGTTTATTCCACGTAGTAATTGGGTTCTGCTTCAATGGGGCGGCGTTGATTAAATACGTCTGCCGGAATCGGGCAGGGTTCGTGTTCGCTGAAAATATAGGTGCTGCCTTTGTACAGGATTGCGCCGCTGCAAGGCAGGTTGCCGCTGCCTTGCGCGTTAATCATACGGATATGGGCTTCGGGTTGGCTGAATGCCGCTTCTTCGGCAGGTGCTTGCGCACTTGCGTAAGCAGAAGGCACGAGATGGGTTTGCGCATTGGCGCGGCTAGGGTCGGCCTGAGTCGGGGCTTGTTGTGCGACGAATTCTTCTTCGGCTTTGCCGCGGCGGATGAGTTGGCATTGGCTGAATTTGCGTTTGCCGTCTTCATCGACATAGACGGCGCGGCCTTGGTTTTTGCAGCGGTAGATACTGCGGTCGGATATGCCGTTTTGATTGGGGGCGTTGCTGTTGCCAATGGTAGGCGCATTGCCTGCGCGTGCTTGTCTTTGCGCAGCGCCCACAGCGGCAGCGTGCGGATCGTAGCCGCCGCGTTGTAAAACGCCGGCTTCGCGGTCGCGTTGGACTTGTTCGTAATCGGTCATTAAGCGTCCGTAGCTGTCATAGCTGGGCTGCTGGGCTTGGGCGCTGATTGCGCCCAAGCAGATAAGGAGAGTGATTTTTTTAAACACGGCTCAAAATCAAGGTTGCATTAGTGCCGCCGAAGCCAAAGCTGTTGCTCATGACGGCATTAAGGGTTTTATGAATGTTTTCACGCACAATCGGCAGTTTGCCCGCCGCTTCGTCAAGCGTGAAGATATTCGCCGAGGCGGTAACGAAGTCATTTAACATCATCAACAGGCTGTAAATGGTTTCGTTCGCTCCAGCTGCGCCTAGGGCATGTCCTGAAAGGGATTTGGTCGAGCTGATTAGCGGAATATCTTGGTTTTTGAAGGTTTCTTTAATCGCTTCTAGTTCGCGCATATCGCCAACGGGTGTGGAGGTGCCGTGGGCATTGATATAGTCCACCGTGCCTTTATGGGTTTCGAGCGCCATTTGCATGCAACGTACCGCACCTTCGCCCGAGGGGGCAACCATGTCGTAGCCGTCGGAGGTCGCGCCGTAGCCGGTAACTTCGGCGAGGATTTCCGCACCGCGCCCTTTGGCGTGTTCGTATTCTTCAAGCACTAAAATGCTGCCGCCGCCTGAGATGACAAAACCGTCGCGATCGGCATCGTAAGCGCGTGAGGCGAGTTCGGGGGAATCGTTGTATTTGCTGGAAAGCGCGCCCATGGCATCAAACAGAGAAGTCATGGTCCAATGCTCTTCTTCGCCGCCGCCTGCAAAAACAATGTTTTGCTTGCCCATTTGAATCAGTTCCGCCGCATGGCCGATACAGTGCGCGCTGGTCGAACAGGCGCTGCTCATGGAATAGTTGACACCTTTGATTTCAAAAGGCGTGGCTAAGCAGGCGGAAGTCGTCGAGCCCATGACTTTGGTGACGGCATAAGGTCCGATGCGTTTGACGCCGCTGTCGCGCAGAATGTCCGCCGCTTCGACTTGTACCGAAGCCGCTGCACCGCCGCTGCCGACGACTAATCCTGTACGCGGATGAGAAATATGTGCTTTTGTCAGCTTGGCTTGCTCGATGGCCTGCTGCATGGCAATGTAGCAATAGGCGGCGGCGCTGCTCATGAAGCGCAGGGCTTTGCGGTCGATAAACTCTTTGAAATCCAGATTTTTAATATTGCCATGTACTTGTGAGCGCAGCCCTAATTCGCGGTAGGTCTCGCAAAAGCGGATGCCGGATTTCAATTGTTGCAATGAATCCAGCACTTCTTTGATGTTATTGCCTAGGCTGGACACAATGCCCATGCCGGTAATGACGACTCTTTTCATAATTTTCCTTAATAATTAAGGCTGTTCTTCGTTGGTAAATAATCCCACACGCAGATCATTGCCTTGGTAGATTTCCTTGCCATCCACGCTTAAGGTGGCATCGGCAATGCCGAGCACCAGTTTGCGCATAATGACGCGTTTCATATCAATACGATAAGTGACTTTTTTATTGCTCGGCAAAACTTGGTCGACAAATTTGACTTCGCCGCAACCCAGTGCGCGTCCGCGCCCTTTGCCGCCAGACCAGCCCAAGAAAAAGCCGACTAATTGCCACATGGCGTCTAGTCCGAGACAGCCCGGCATAACGGGATCGCCTTCAAAATGGCAGGCAAAGAACCATAAATCGGGGCGGATATCCAATTCCGCGATGATTTCGCCTTTGCCGTATTTGCCGCCGTCGGCAGTAATGCTGACAATACGGTCGATCATCAGCATATTCGGTAGCGGTAATTGCGCATTGCCTGCGCCGAACAGATTGCCTTTGGCGCACTCGATGAGTTCTTCGTAGCTGTAGCTGTTTTTAGGGCTAAATGTGCTCATAGTATTCTCTTTAATTAATTAACCAGCGCCTTTTTATAGGCATTTATGAGCTTCGCGTCAAGTTCGTAAACATCGTCTGCATGGCGAATTTTTCCGTTCGGATCTGCCCAAGTTGTCCAATAGACTAAATATACAGGCGTTTGCGCTTTTAAATTGACCCACTGTTCTTTGCTTTGATTGCTGGCGGTTTTGATTTTTTCAGGCGTCCATGAACTGCCTTTTAAGAGCAGATTGGCAAAATCCATGGGGTCTTGCAGACGAATGCAGCCGGAACTGAGTGCGCGGTTGTTTCTGCCGAACAAGCCTTTGCTTGGGGTGTCGTGCAGATAAATGGCGTGTTCGTTAGGGAAGAGGAATTTGACGCGTCCTAAGGCGTTTTGACCGCCCGGTTTTTGCCGCAGACGATAGCTGGTACCGGCGCTGCTCCAATTCACATCACTGGGTTTGACGACTTTGCCGCCGGGCGAAATGGCTTCGTAGCTGCCGTTAAAGGCGGTAGAATTGCGGATAAGCTGCGGCAATTTGTCTTTGCGCATAATCGTGGGCGGCACTGTCCATGTCGGACTCATGACCACATGGCGCATACGATCGACAAAACGCGGTGTAGGACGGTCTTTGCGTCCGACCACGGCTTTGGTGCTATAGATGTTAGTACCGTTTTCAACAACCGTAACTTCATAAGAAGGAATATTGGCGAAAATATAGCGCTGCTCATGCCAATCTTGGCTCATCCAGCGAATACGTTCCATATTGATGACCAAATCATCGGTTTTGAGCTGCTGATCGCGGTTGAGTATGTATTGCTGTTTGAGCGCTTGATAGGCGGTATCTTGCGCATTGATTGCCTGAATCGGGCTCAGTACGTCTTGCGCATTGATGCCTTCTGCCAACCAAGCGGCTAATTGCTCATGGCTGACTTTGGGCGCATTCCATGTGCGGTCGATTTTTTTCGCATCCACGATGCCGTTGGCCAAATCATAGGCTAAGGACAACCAGGCATCGGTGAGCAAAATCTCTAGAGCGGTGATGTCCTGATAATGTGTGCCGGCTTGTAAATAATTGATAATGTTTGCGTGATATCGATTAGGGTTTAAGGCATCATCTGCGGATGCCTTAATCGCTTCCTGCAATTGCGCGATAGTCGGATTGGGAACGGTTTCATGCGTCCAAATGGTCGGAAATTGCTCGCGTCGGTAAAATTCGGCGACTAATTGCGGTTGATTGAGCTTTACGGCATTGTGATTGATAGATACGCTGCTAAGTGGCTGTTGCAAGGCTTCCATCAGATGAATGCGGCGGCTGTTGAAGGGCATCATCTCGCTGCGGATGCTGGGTTGTACAATCACAACTTCTTCGATTTTAGTGCCGGCATTCAGCACTTCTTCCGGATTGGCATCAGGCGGCAAATTGTCTGCCAAACTTGGCGGCGCTTCATCAAAAGAGCTGTCGCTAAGCTCCTCTGTTTGTTGTGCATGAGCAACAGTAAATAAAGCTCCCCAAATGGCTGTTGTGATAATGCAACGAGGAATGCGCAATGACATGGTTTTACCTATGGTTTGAAGACAAAAACGCGCGTAGTGTACCCTTTTTTTCAGTCTGAAACTAGTCTCTATGCGGAGATTGTGGTTTTTTTACAACACTCAATCTGAGCGGCTTATTTTTTGTACGACAAGCCTTATTCTTATTGAATATGCTAGGATAAGCGTTTTTAGCGATAACAGAGCGGCAGTGAAAGCACAACAGACAACAGCGTCCATCGGCAATAGCGCAAAACTTATCGGCGAACCGGCAGGTTTGCTGCGCATTTTTTCCGCCATGGTTTATGACGGCTTATTGATTGTGGGCTGTTTGATTGCCTTGGGCTTCGTCGCTTTTGCGCTCAATGCCGCGCAGCCGATTCGCGAAGGTTGGAAATTGCAGCTGTTGCGGCTGGCGATGTTGGCTTTATGGGGGGGATTTTACGCTTATTTCTGCTCGCGCCAAGGGCAGACACTGGGCATGCGCGCATGGAAATTGGTCTTAAGCGACGGCAGCGGGCATGCGCCGGCTTTCGGGCGGGTGCTGTGGCGGTGGGCGATTGCCCTAGGTTTGGCGCTTGCGCCTTTTACGCTGCTGTGGCTGTCGGCAATCCTGACTATCGAGCAACGCGGCGCGCTGTATGCGGCGCTCTTACTGCCGCTGCCGCTTATCTACGGCAGCGCGTATCTTTCCCCGCAAAAACGCAGCCTTATTGATATACTGAGCCGCACGCAGCTTCTGCGCGTGCAGCAAAATCCTTATCCCAAAATCAAACGGAGTAAAAAACATGTTTCGTGAAATTCAGCAATTGCCAGACGATCCTATTTTGCGTCTTTCTCAGTTGTGTCGCGACGATGCGCGCAGCCACAAGATTGATGTCGGGGTGGGGATTTTTATTGACGAGCAGGGCAATACGCCGGTAATGCGCGCCGTTAAAGCAGCAGAACAACGCGTATGGGAAAGCCAAAGCACAAAGAAATATCAGCCGCTCTCGGGCAATCCCGAGTTCAATGCCGCGATGGGCAAATTGGTTTTAGGCGATGCTTTTGACGGCGCGCGCATGCGCGTGAATCAATCCACCGGCGGTACGGGGGCTTTGCGCGTCATCGGCGAAGTGATTGCCGCCGTGCAGCCTGAGGCGACTTTGTGGATTCCTGACCCGACTTGGGGCAATCATATGGCGGTATTTGCTGCGGCGGGCGTGAAATTTGACCGCTATCCTTATCTGGATCCCGAAACCTGCGAAGTGGCGCGCGATAAGGTGTTTGCCGCTCTGGCGCAATTGGGCGAGAAGGATTGCGTCTTATTGCACGGCTGCTGCCATAATCCCAGCGGTGCCGATTTCAGCCGCGAAGATTGGGAAAAAATCGCGCAATTGGCCAATGAAAAAGGCTTTGTGCCGATTATTGATTTTGCCTATTTGGGTTTAGGCGAGAATTTGGAGGACGATGCTTGGGGCGTGCGCCATGTGGTTAAAAACGTACCGCAGGCTTTGATTGCGGTGTCTTGCTCGAAGAATTTCGGTTTGTACCGCGATCGCAGCGGCGTGATTATCAGCGTGGCGGAAAACGCCGAGCAAGTAAATGCTTTGCAAACGCAGGTCAATGCCGCCACCCGTACCACCGTCTCCATGAGTCCCGACCATCCGGCGGCAATTGTGGCGACGATTTTAAACGACGCCGCTTTGAAAGCCGATTGGGAACAGGAACTTGCCGATATGTGCGGCTTTATCCGCAGTCGGCGTGAGAAATTGCAGGCGGCAATCACGGGTGCCGGCGGTCGCGACTGGTCTTTCATTACCCGTCATCACGGTATGTTTTCATTGTTGCCGTTGGATGCGGAGCGAGTGCAGGTCTTGCGTGAAGAATTCGCCATTTATATGGTCGGCACCGGACGGATTAACCTTGCCGGTTTGCGCAATGACGACATGATTCGATATTTTGCCGAATCGGTTAAAACGGTCTTGGCGCGGACGTAAAGCTTTAGTGCTTAAAAACGCCCTGTCTTAGCGGTGGGGCGTTTTTTTATGCTTAGCTAATGATGCGGTGTGGGATTATATTGATGTTAATTATCTGTCATATCAATCTTCTTTAAATCGTAAAAATAGAAATAACAAAATATTCTAAATGAATTTAATTAATCACCTTGCCTTAAGAAATATTTTAAGCTAAGATTCTTTAATACGTTTGCGGTTGTTCAATATAATAAAAAATAAAATCTAATCGCAAGCGTTTGTGTTTGTTACTGATAGAGTTTGCGGTGAAAAAATATTTGTTATTGTGTTTCTTGTTTTTTATAAATCAGCCTATTTTTGCCTCGCCTTATCAATTTAATTTGCAAGGTCATGCAGGAGAGGTCAGCGATAGTGATTTTAAAGGACAATATATTTTGCTGACTTTCGGCTACACTTCCTGTCCGGATATTTGTCCGACGGTATTATATGAAATAGCGCAAACCTTGAAATTGCTAGAGCATCCCGAAAAATTGCAGGTGATTTTTGTCAGCATTGATCCGAATAATGATGATTTGCAGCGTTTGCAGCAATACGTGGGTTATTTTGACAAACGCATCTTGGGATTAACCGCCGACTATGAGAGTTTGAAGGCAATGGCGTCTGCCTATGGCGCCACTTTCGGCTATAAACATCAGGGGCAAGAGGTTGCGCCGCCTGATCTGCCTTTGGGCTATGGCGTTTATCACAGCAGTTTGACGTATTTGCTCTCTCCTGAACGCGAGCGTTTGGAAGTTTTTACCTCGCAGGTCAAGCATAAGACGATGGCGCAAGTGATCGGCAAATATCTCAAGCAATAATGGCGTGCTTGAGTATTTTGTTTCTCTGTTGAATATTATAAAAATTTTATTAAGCGCTTGATGTATATCAAGTACAAAACATGGGCGAAAGCTTACAATTCGGCAAAATTTATTATGATTCCAAATCATCATGAAAATATTTTTCCGCGCTTTTTCCCTGATTTTACTCAACCTTTTTTCGATCAGCCATGCCGATATGGCGGAGCAGAAGGCCTATTTATCCAATTTATCCACCTTAGAAGAATTTATCGCCACCGTGCCTGCCACCGAGTTTTTCCCCGAGGCGGAGGGATACGGCGAGGTGCAGAAAAACCCTCATCAAGTGCCGGTTTTGAAAGGGCAGGAAGTCTTAGGCTATGTGTTTTTAAATTCCGATTATGTCAACAGCGGCGGCTATTCCGGCAAACCGATTCGGATTTTAATCGGCGTTGACAAGGAATTTGTGATTCGTGCGGTCAAACTGGTCAAGCATTCCGAGCCGATTGTCCTCATCGGTATTCCGGAGCAAAAAATCAATGATTTCATGAAGCAATACAGCGGTCAGAATTTCATCAGCCAGCGCGATATTCCCGTGCCCGAGGTCATTTCGGGGGCGACGGTTACCGTGATGGTTATCAATGAAACCATTGCCCGCGCCGTGCAATCCTTTGCCGCTCAATTGCAGAATGAGGCACAAAGCAGTCCGCAAACGGCGGCGGTGCCGGAATTTTTATTTGATATCAATGCAGAGGCGGCAACCGCTGCCAATTGGCAGGAGATGATTGCCAAAGGCGAAATCGCGCATTTGCATTTAAGCGTGGGACAGGTCAATCAAGCCTTTAGTGATGCGGGCAAAACGCAGGCGGCAGGCATCAGCGAGTCCGATAATCCTGACGATACCTATATCGATTTATACACTGCATTGGTCAGCCATCCGGCGCTCGGTAAGGTTTTATTGGGCGATGCGCTGTATCAGCAAGCCAGCAGCCGATTGAAAGAAAACGAGTCTTTGATTTTGGTGGCGGGCGAGGGTTTATATTCTTTCAAAGGTTCGGGCTATGTGCGTGGCGGGATTTTCGACCGCATTAAGGTCGAACAAGACGGCGCCGGTTTTCATTTCCGCGACCGCAATCACCGCCGCGTCGGCGATATCATGGTAGCGGGCGTGCCGAAGTTTAAGGAAATCGCCTTGTTTACCGTGACGGAAGACAATCAGTTTAATCCTTTAAATCATTGGAATTTGACGCTCTTGTCTAACCGCGCCACAGGGGCGACCAGCAAGGAATTCATTTCTTTCAATCTGCCTTACCGCCTGCCCGAGCATTTATTGTCAAAACGCGCCAATCCCGATTATGTGCCACCACCGCCCGCCAATGCGGAAAACAGCGCGGAAAAGACTGAAGCATCAGCGGCACAAAATACCGCTTCCGCCCAGCAAGAGAGTATTCAAGCCAAAATCGCCCGCGATGCTTGGCAGCGTAAAACCGTACATATCGCCATATTGGGCACGGCTTTGGTCTTGCTGATTGCTATCTTTATGTTCCAAGATTGGTTTGCCCAACATCCGGTCTTTTATAAAAGACTGCGCATTGCCTATCTCTGCTTTACTTTATTCTGGATCGGCGGCTATTTGGGCGCGCAATTATCGGTGGTCAATGTGCTGACGTTTACCAATTCTTTAATTTCGGGCTTTGATTGGTCGTATTTCCTCATGGATCCGATGATTTTCATGCTCTGGTGCGCGACGGCTTTCGGCGCTTTGCTATGGAATCGCGGCGCTTTCTGCGGCTGGCTCTGTCCTTTCGGCGCTTTGCAGGAGCTGACTAATGCCATCGCGAAAAAATTCGGCGTCAAGCAAATCAAATTCCCTTTCCGCGTGCATGAACGTCTAACCGCGTTGAAATACATCATCTTTTTATTATTATTCGGTTTTTCTCTGTATGATTTGGGCTTGGCGGAACATTTGTCAGAAGTCGAACCCTTTAAAACATCGATTATTTTGAAATTCCAGCGCGCTTGGTCTTATGTGGCTTTCGCTCTGATTTTGCTGGCAATCGGCTTATTTATCGAGCGTTTCTACTGCCGTTATCTCTGCCCTTTGGGCGCGGCTTTGGCGATTCCCGCCAAATTGCGCCTCTTCAATTGGCTCAAACGCTATCAGGAATGCGGCAATCCCTGCCAAAAATGCGCCCAAGAATGTCCGGTGGAGGCGATTTTCCCCGAAGGCAATATCAATGAAAACGAATGTATCCAATGCTTGAACTGCCAAGTGCTGTATCACGACAAACAGCGCTGCATGCACTTGCTGCTTGAAATCGAAAAGCAGCAGAAATACGCAGCCCGAGCGAAAAGAAATGCCCAACGACTTGCCGAAAACGAGGCGGCGGTCGGTGTTCACAATCCCGTATAATGAGTTGTTCGCATTTATTATGCCTCGTTAATTAAATGAAGGAGACAGAGTATGTCAGAAGAAAAAATGAAGTTTAAGCGTCGCGGCTTTTTAGGCGCTGCGGCTGCTACCGGCGGCGTGGTTGCCACCGGCGGCGCGGTACTGCCTAAGGCTTTCGCTCAAGAAGGCAAGCATGAAGGACAAAATATTCACGTCAATCCCGGCGAGCTTGACGAATACTATGTATTCAATTCCAGCGGTCAGTCCGGCGAAGTCCGCGTATTAGGTCTGCCCTCAATGCGCGAATTGCTGCGTATTCCCGTATTCAACCGTTGCAGCGCGACCGGTTGGGGGCAAACCAATGAAAGTATCAAAATCATGCAAGAAGGCATGTTGCCTGAAACCAAAGAGTTTTTGAAAGATCAAGGCGGCGTGTATTTCAACGGCGATTTGCACCATCCGCATATGTCTTTCACAGATGGCACTTACGACGGCAAATATCTCTTTGTTAACGATAAAGCCAATACCCGCGTAGCACGTATCCGCTGCGATGTGATGAAAACCGACAAAATCACCGAAATCCCGAACGTACAGGGTATTCACGGTCTGCGTCCGCAACGTTTCCCTAAAACCGAAGTAGTCTTTGCCAACGGCGAGCACATCGTGCCGACCATCAATGATGGTACTATCTTAGACAGCGATACCCCTGAAAAAGATTACTGGACAATGATGACCGCTCTTGATGCGGAAACCATGAAAATCCGCTACCAAGTACGCGTGGACGGCAACCTTGATAACCTCGATACCGACTATCAAGGCAAATACGTCTTCTCTACCTGCTACAACTCGGAAAAAGGCTTTGACGTCGGCGCGATGTCGGCAAACGCAACCGACTGGGTGGTTATCCTCAATGTCAAACGCATTGAAGAGGCTTTGGAAAAAGGCGATTACGAAGAAATCAACGGCGTTAAAGTCGTGGACGGCACGCACGGCAGCCCTTATACCCGCTATATTTCCGTGCCCAGCTCGCCGCACGGCTGTAATGCGGCGCCGGACGGCATTCACATCGTTTTAAACGGCAAATTGTCGCCAACCGTTACCGTGCTTGACGTGCGCAAATTAGACGACTTCTTTGATGACAAAATTACCGAAGAAGACGTGATTGTCGCCCAGCCTGAATTGGGTCTCGGACCTTTGCACACCGCCTTTGACGGTCAAGGCAATGCCTTCACTACCCTGTTCATCGACAGCCAAATGGTTAAATGGAACATCGACAAAGCTATCCGCCAATACAAAGGCGAAGACGTGGATCCGATTATCGAAAAAATCGATGTACATTATCAGCCAGGTCATAACCACAGCTCGATGGGCGAAACCAAAGAAGCGGACGGCAAATGGCTGGTCTCTCTGAACAAATTCTCAAAAGACCGCTTCTTAAATGTGGGCGTGCTCAAGCCTGAAAACGATCAGTTGATTGATATTTCCGGCGAACACATGAAATTGGTGCATGACGGTCCGAGCTTTGCTGAGCCGCACGATATGATTATCGTCCACCGCTCCAAAGTCAATCCGATCAGTATTTGGGACAGAAACGACCCGTATTGGGAAGATGCGCGCAAGCAGGCGGAAGCCGACGGCGTGAATCTGGACGAATCCGCCCACGTTATCCGCGACGGCAACAAAGTGCGCGTCTATATGACCGCGACCGCGCCGGCATTCAGCTTAAATTCCTTCGAAGTCGAGCAAGGCGACGAAGTAACCGTTTACATAACCAACAAAGAGCTGATTGAAGACCTCACGCACGGCTTCACATTGGGCGATCACGGCATTGCCATCGAAGTCGGACCGCAGCAAACCTCTTCCGTCACTTTTAAAGCCACGCGCCCCGGCGTCTATTGGTATTACTGCCAATGGTTCTGCCACGCTCTGCATATGGAAATGTCCGGACGCATGTTTGTCAAACCTAAGAAAGCCGCTTCTTAATGCAGGCGATGCTTTCTATCTTCAAGAAAATGATGGCTTCGGCCGTCATTTTCTCTATTCTACCCGCCGCTTTGGCAGCCGATATTCCGCTGGCAAGCGGCACGGATTTACAAGCCGCCATCGATAACAGCCAAGACGGCGACCGCCTCTTATTAGCCGCCGGCGATTATCAGGGCAATATCGAAATCACGCGCCCCATCCAAATCATCGGCGCGGAAAACGGCGTCTCCCGCATTATCGGCAATGGCAAAGGACATGTGATTTGGGTCAAAGCCGAGCAGGTCGAACTGGCGCATTTACACATCCACAACTCGGGCAAAACACTCAGAACCATGGATTCCGGCATTTTTCTCGACAAAATCGCCCATCATGCCCATATTCATCACAACCATTTAGAAAACAACCTCTTCGGCATTTACGTCTGGGGTCCGAATCAGGCAATTGTCGAGCATAACCGTGTGAATAACAGCAATGAACCGCGCATGGCGAGCCGCGGCGACGGTGTGAGTTTATGGCGCAGCCCCCACAGCATTATCCGCCACAACCGTTTCAGCGGCGGACGCGACGGCATCGCCACCAATGCCAGCAAACACAATTTATTTGAAAACAATTATTTCCGCGACCTGCGCTTTGCCGTGCATTATATGTACACCGAAGACAGCGAAGTCCGCGACAATCATGCGGAACAAGTTGAAAGCGCCTATGTGCTGATGTTTTCCAACCGCATCCGCGTCATCAACAACCGCATCAACCAAGCAAAAGAACACGGCGTGATGCTCAACAGCGTCAATTACGCGCAAGTCATCGGCAATGAAGTCGATAACGTCAACAAAGCCACCTTTATCTACAACGCGAACTTCAATGATATTTTCTATAACCGCTTTGAAAACAGCCTCATCGGCATCCATTTCACCGCCGGCTCGGAAAAAAACCATATCGCCAACAATGCCTTTATCAACAACCGCAGCCAAGCCATGTATGTGGGCACGCGCGAAGTCCTGTGGCAGCACGAAGGACAGGGCAATTATTGGAGCGATCACAGCGCCTTTGATTTAAACGGCGACGGCATTGCCGACACACCCTACAAACCCAATAATTTGATGGATCAAGTCCTATGGCGCGCACCCTCTGCCAAACTGCTGATTAACAGCCCCTCCGCCCAACTACTCAAATACGCGCAGCAGCAATTCCCCAGCCTGCTGCCGGGCGGCATCAGCGACCCCTATCCCCTCATGACCATTCCACAAGCACCACCAAACCATGCACAGCATTGATATTGAAAACCTCAGTAAAACCTTTCGCCGCTTCACCGCGGTCAATCAGGTTAATTTACGCATCGCCCAAGGCGAATGCATCGCCCTTGCCGGACATAACGGCGCGGGCAAATCCACCCTCATCAAAATGATGCTCGGCATCATCCAGCCCAGTGCCGGACACATCCGCATCAACGGCAAATCGCCGCAGGATTACGCGCTGCGCCGCCAAATCGGCTATCTGCCCGAAACCGTTTCCCTCTACCCCTCGCTCAATGCGATTGAAACTCTTAATTTCTTCAGCAAATTAAAAGGATTATCCAATCGCGACAATATGGCATTGCTGGAACGGGTAGGCATTGCCGATGCTGCCAAACGCCGCGTTGGCACCTATTCCAAAGGCATGCGCCAGCGTCTGGCTTTGGCGCAAGCTCTATTGGGCAATCCGCAAATCCTCTTTTTTGACGAACCCACCACAGGACTCGACCCCGCCTCGCGTCAGCAATTCTACGAACTGCTGCAAGAATTGCGCGGCAAAGGCGCAAGCATACTGCTCTCCACCCACGCACTATCCGAGCTGGTCGGGCAAGTGGATCGCATCGTCATCATGAAACACGGACACAAAATGGCAGACGGCAATCTTTATGAACTGCGCGAACAGGCACAATTGCCGACCCAGCTGATTTGCTATGCCGAGCCGAACAGCCAACTACCGCCGCAGTGGCAGGCAATCAGCGACAGCCAATGGCGCCGCTTCGTCTCGCAAAGCGAAAAAACCGCCGTACTGGCGGAACTCTTTGCTACTCTCACACCGCGGGAAATCGACATATTGCCGCCCACCCTAGACGATTTATACGCCGCCTTCCTGCAACGCGCCCCGATAAGCGAAGCAGAAACAGCCGCCCAAGACACAGGAGCCAGCCAATGAACGCCCTACTCAGCCTCGCCGGCAAAGAATTTACCGACGGCATCCGCAACCGCTGGGTCTTAGCCATCACCTGCCTGCTCAGCCTCTTTGCCTTAAGCCTCGTCTTTTTAGGCAGCGCGCCAGTCGGCAATGTGAAAGCCAATCCCATCGCCATCATCATCGTGAGCTTGGCAAGCCTCAACATCTTCCTGTTGCCGCTCATCGCCCTGCTGCTCGCCTACGACAGTCTGGTCGGCGAAATCGAAAACGGCACCATGCTGCTCCTGCTGTCTTATCCCGTGGCACGCTGGCAAATCGTCTTCGGCAAATACCTCGGACAAAGCCTGATACTCATTGTAGCGGTGCTGATCAGCTACAGCATCGCCGCCCTTGCCATCATCTTCAGCCATGAAAAAATCGCTTGGACATGGGCATTCTGGCAGCCCTATTTTTCCATGAGCCTAAGCAGCATCGCGCTCGGCATGGCATTTTTAGCCATCGGCTACCTCATCTCCGCAATCAGCCGCGAACGTGCGCGTGCCGCCGGTATGGCAATCGGCACATGGCTGCTCCTCGTATTGATTTACGACATCGCCCTGCTCGGCGGACTGATTGTCGATAAAGGACGCTTCATCTCGGAAAAACTGCTGTCATGGCTCTTATGGTTCAATCCCGCCGATGCCTACCGCCTTTATAATCTCGGCAGCGGCGAAAGCACCAATGTAGCGGGCATGCTCAATCTCGGCAAAAACGTCGCCCTCTCGCCCAATCTTCTCCTGCTTTCTTTAGCCCTGTGGATAAGCCTGCCGCTTGCCGCAGCCATACTCCTGTTTAAAAGAAAATCCCTATGAAAATTAAAATTTTACTCCTCAGCCTCTGCGCCTTATTTGCACTCAATGCCTGCGAACCAAGCGCCAAAAGCGACAGCCGCCCCGCCGCCATTGCCGACATTCCCGAAGATGCCGTCGATCCGCTCTCGCATATGAGCGCTTTGGAAACCAGCGGACATAAAGGGCAAATTCATTTCCACGACGGTAGCGAAAGCCAATGGTTCGGCAGCATCGCCAATTTAATCATGTACATGCGCCTGCCTGAAACTGCTAACCGCCCAATGACCGCCTATGTTTCCCTCAGCAATAATGAAGGCAAAGCCCTCAACCCTTGGCAATGGACGGCGCTGGAAGACGCATGGTTCGTGCTTCTGCCGCCCAATCCCGAAGATCCCTTCTCGCTCGCCACATGGACGGCTTACCGCGAACAAAGCAACGCCGAAGCCGTCGTTCAAAACGTACCGCTGAGCCGTCTGTACCGCTACCACGAGATTCGCGACGAAGACCTGCTGGACTGCCATTAAAAATATGTGATGAAAACAACACGGAAAAACCGCTGTTTAAGGGCATCGGCGCTCAGCGCTGCGCTATCTTTTATGCTGACTGCCTGCTCGGTAAATGCGGCGATGGATGGCGCAAAAGTGTCGTCGCGCTGCTTGCTTGAAGCAGGAGAGCAATGGTCGCAATTGCGCCAGACCTGTCTGCGATTATCCGCTGCTGCGGATGTGCGTTTGGACGATAGCGCGTATTCGGGCGCGGCGGTCTATGCTTTGTTCTCGCCGGATCGGCAGCAGGCGGAGCTGTTCGCAAACGATATTGAGGGTAGCTTGCTCTTAGATGCCGTCAAAGGCGGCTATCGCTCGCGCGACGGCGTCCATTATTTACAGTATCGGGACGGCAATTGGCATCGGCGGCAAAAGGCGCCCTGAACGGCAGGCGCATCTTAGGGCAAATTATTATGTATAATGCGCCGTTTATTCTGCGGCAGATGCCGTAAAACAAAAAGAAGGGGACGGCATGGATTACGCCGCAAACACACAGACTGCGCGCATTTACACGCGCGAAGAGCATCAGATTGATGCCGAACGTTTAGACCGCCGCGCCATGCGCATTGCACATCAATTGATTGATGCCGGCTTTGAAGCCTATTTAGTCGGCGGTTGCCTGCGCGACAGCTTATTGTCGCGCGAGCCGAAAGATTTTGATATTGCCACCAATGCGCGTCCAGAGGAAGTAGCGGGGCTATTTCGCAATTGTCGTTTGATCGGGCGGCGTTTTCGCTTGGCGCATATCCATTTCGGACGCGATATTATCGAAGTGGCAACCTTTCGCGCCAGTGCGGATGAGGACGTCAAAACCGACAGCGACGGTCATGTGATTGAAGATAATCACTACGGCACCATGGAAGACGACGTGGTACGCCGCGATTTCACCGTCAATGCCTTATATTACGATCCGCGTTCGGAAGAATTGATTGATTATTTGGGCGCGATGCAGGATTTGCAGCAGCAAGTGCTGCGCCTAATCGGCGAACCTGCGGCGCGTTATACCCAAGACCCGGTGCGTATGCTGCGCGCCGCGCGCTTTGCCGCAAAACTGGATATGCAGCTGGAAGCGCAGACAGAAGCGGCGATCGGCGTATGCGCGGAAGGTTTGAAATCCGTACCGCCGGCGCGTTTGTTCGACGAAGCGCAGAAACTCTTTATGAGCGGCTACGGCGTGAAAAGCTACGAGCAAATGAAACGATTGCAATTATTCTCCATGCTCTTTCCCGATGTGGCGCGGGTACTGAATCATCCCAATCAGGCATTTGCCGATTATGCCGACCGCGTCATCCGCATCGCTTTAAGCAATACCGATCAGCGCATCGCGCAAGACAAACCCGTAACGATTGCCTTTTTATTCGCCGCTTTCCTGTGGCCGGTCTTTCAATTGCAATATCAAGGCTTGCTGAAATCGCGCGACTGGCACAGCGCCATGCACGAAGCGGTGGATTTAGTCTTGATTGCGGCGGCGGAGCGCATCTCCATTCCCGTACGACTGCGCGGCATGATTCGCGAAATGTGGACTTTGCAGGCGCGTTTTGATTTGACCGGCAACAGCCAGCGCAAAACCCGCAGTCTGCTGAGCCATCCGCGTTTTCGTGCCGCTTACGATTTCCTCTTGGTGCGGGAAGCGGCGGGCGAGCCTTTGGCGGAAAGTGTGCGTTGGTGGTCTTATGCACAGAAGGAAAGCGGCATCGTGCCGATGGCACTCAATGAATATGACGGCGATTTTGAAGCCGCACCCAAAGGCAATCATTTGGAACGCAAAGGCAAAATCAGCGTGAATAAACGCCGCGCGCGCAGGGGAAGAAGACGATGAACCGCTGCTATATCGCCTTCGGTTCCAACCAAGACGCGCCCTTGGCGCAATTGCAAATCGCCCGCGAAACCCTGAGAGAACATGCGGATGTGCAGGAAATTGCCGCTTCTTCCATTTATCGCACACCGCCTTGGGGCTTTACCGAGCAGCCCGATTTTTATAATGCCGTTATTGCCTATGATTGCGCCCTCAGTGCGCAAGACTTGCTGTGCTTATTGCAAAGCATCGAGACGGCGCAGCACCGTCAGCGACCGTTCAAAAATGCGCCGCGCACCCTAGATTTAGACATCTTGACCTACGGCGATCAACAAGAACATACGCCGACTTTGAGCCTGCCGCATCCGCGTATGCACGAACGCGCCTTCGTCTTAGAGCCTTTGGCGGAAATCGCGCCGCAGCTGATGATTGCAGGGCAGGGGATCGTAGCGGATTTATTGGCACAGCTGGATTGCAGCGCGCAGGAAAAAATCGCGGTGGCGGCTTGGGACAATTTGGCGGCCGGCTAGCCTCAGGCAGGCTTTAAGGCTATAATGAGACTTTCTTAATTTATGAAGGAAAACATATAAATGGCAGATTTTAATCAAATTCTCGATGCCGGCGACGTGGATAGCGGCATCATCAATGTGGTGGTGGAAATCCCTACCGGTTCGAATAATAAAATCGAGTGGAACCGCCAACTCGGCGCCTTTAAATTAGACCGCGTCGAACCGCTGATTTTCGCCAAGCCGACGAATTACGGCTTCATTCCGCAAACCTTGGACGAAGACGGCGACGAATTGGATGCCCTGATTATTACCGACACGCCGCTGCCGACAGGGGTATATTTGGAAGCCAGAATTATCGGCATTATGAAATTCATTGATGACGGCGAAGTCGATGACAAAGTCGTGGTCGTTCCCGCCGATGACCGCCATACCGGCAATGCCATTCAAAGTCTGGCGGATTTGCCCGAGCAATTGATTAAACAAATCGAATTTCACTTCAATCATTACAAAGCCCTGAAAAAACCGGGTTCAACCAAAGTTGACCATTGGGGCGATGCGGAAGAAGCCAAAACCACGATTAAAGATTGCCAAGTGCGTTGGACTGAGCGCGATTAAATCCCGCGCTTCGTTTTTCTAGAGTCTTGCCTGTAGGCAAGACTTTATTTCATTTTGATAAGGATAAGATGATGAGTAAAAAAGTTCCCATGACCAAAGCCGGCGCGGAAGCCCTGCGCGTCGAATTAGAAAATTTAAAAACCGTACAACGCCCGAAAGTTATTCAAGCTATTGCCGATGCACGCGAACACGGCGATTTGAAAGAAAACGCCGAATACCATGCCGCCCGCGAGCAGCAAGGATTTATTGAAGGCCGCATTCAAGAGCTGGAATTCAAACTGGGCAATGTGCAGATTATCGACGTCAGCACTCTGCCGAATAACGGCAAAGTCGTCTTCGGCACCACCGTTGAATTGGAAGATACGAATAGCGGCGAAAGCATGACCTATAAAATTGTCGGCGAAGATGAGGCGGATATTAAGAAAAATCTGCTGTCGAATACCTCGCCGATTGCCCGCGCCTTGCTCGGTAAAGAAGAAGGCGATGTGGTGGAAATCAATGTGCCGGGCGGAGTTAAATCTTTAGAAATTATCGCCGTGCATTATCTGGCTTAATAAGATCCCGTTTTTAAGCAGATAGCCGCTTAAGCTTACAATAATGCCTTTTACCGCCGTGGCTTACGGTGATGATAAGCGGTTATATTATGCCTTTTAATCTAAGATGGATTGTTATCCCTATTTTGTATAGTCAAAGAATTGGAAAAGTATTGCGACATTGGCTGGCTTTGCGTCACTTTTCCATTTCTCCGACTATATCACGAACAAAGCAACAAGAAACAACGCGGTGCAGACAAATGGCTGTATCCCGACATGGTGACCGTTAGCTTTGAATATGCGAATTATAAAAACAGTCAACTGGTTAATTTTGTAAAGAAATTCGACCGTCTTCCGCTAAAAATATATTCCTTTGAAATTAAGATTCGCTTGAATTTTTCTAACTATAACCTGAGTTCGGGATAAGCACCCCACTAAAAAATAAAGAGCAATTGTGATAATCTACTGTTTTGACGAAACAAACCATCACAAAAGCCCTTTAACATGGAACATCTTACAACACTTTTCTGCCCAGTAGATGATTTTTG